>JAZOSV010000001.1:0-5133 GCA_045657345.1 Mycoplasma sp.
ACTCAGAATTAGAACATCTACCTTATGCTCAAAGATTTTTAATACCTAAAATTGCTATAAATTCTAATATAATGAGATATAGAAGTTACCAGTCCCAAAAGATGGTGCATTAAACAAATTAAATGATTTTTATAATAAATAAATTAAAATTAATGTAAATAAGGACATTGTTTATGATTAAGTATAAAAAAATAAAGCTTGAAGATAAAGAAATTGAATCAATAATTAATCAAGAATTAAATCGACAACAAGATCATATTGAATTAATCGCTTCTGAAAATTATGTTTCTAATGATGTTTTAAAAGCTGCTGGGAGTATTTTAACTAATAAGTATGGTGAAGGATTTGTTGGTAAAAGATATTATGTTGGATGTGAAAATGTAGACCGAATTGAGCAGTTAGCTATTGATCGCTTAAAAAAACTATTTAATGTTAAATTTGCTAATGTACAACCTCACTCTGGGTCAAGTGCTAATGCTGCAGCTATTGCTTCATTAATACCTAGAGGGTCAAGAATATTAGGAATGGGGTTAGATGCAGGAGGACATCTAACACATGGATATAAAATAAGTTTTTCAGGATACTTCTATAAATCCTATTCATATAATGTAGATAAAAATGGGTATTTAAATTATGAACAAATACTTAAGTTAGCTAAGAAGATTAAACCTGCTTTAATTATTTGTGGTGCTAGTGCTTATTCACGTATAATTGATTTTAAAAAATTTAAAGAAATAGCAAATAAAGTCGGAGCCAAATTAATGGCAGATATTGCTCATATTTCTGGAGCAGTTGCTACAGGTTTACACCCCAGCCCAATAGGATATGCTGATGTAATTACATCTACCACTCATAAAACATTAAGAGGAGCAAGAGGTGGTATCATTATGACTAATGATGAAGAGTTGGCTAAGAAAATTGACAAATGAGTTTTTCCTGGTTATCAAGGAGGCCCGTTATTCCATATTATTGCAGCAAAGGCTGTTGCATTTAATGAAGCACTTAAACCTAGTTTTAAAATATACCAACAGCAAATTATTAAAAATGCAAATGTGTTTGCCAATACTTTTAAATCACTAGGCGCTAAATTAATATCTGGTGGTACTGATAATCATTTATTTATGATTGATGTAAAATCTAGTTACAACTTAACTGGAAAAGAAGCTACTGATATTTTATCTAAAGTAAATATTACTGTAAATAAAAACTCAATTCCATACGACAAATTATCTCCGCTAGTTACTAGTGGTATTAGACTAGGCGTCCCAGCTATGACAACTAGAGGATTTAAAGAAGAACAATTCATAATGTTAGCTAATCTAATGGATTCAATTCTAAAAAATCCTAATGATCTTAATTTAATAGATGAAGTTAAATCTAAAATCAATAAATTAAATAAAAAATATGCTATTAGATAGTTTTTTTGTTACAAATTTTTAAAATTTGTTACTATATAGTTACTATATATATGTTATAAATATATAGTTATGAGACTTAATAATATTGATTTTAAAAGAATAGAAACTGTTGTACCTTATAAAAATATAGATAAAATTTTTAAAAAAATCATTATCATATCCTCACTAATTTTTATTTATATTCTAATTTCTATAATTTGCACTATTTTAGCTTATACGGCACAAAAATATAGTTATAGTGATCAAAATTATGATTATTACACAACTAATGTAGCACAAATTAATGCAGCATTTACATTAAGTGTGATTGATGAATTGTTAGCCATTGCTCTTTCAGTTTCATTATTTTTAATATATTTAAAATATGTCAAAAGCATCAACAAAACAATGAAGGAATATAATATTTATGCAGAGTTTAGAAAAACAATTTCACTAATTGTTCCTATCTTTATATTAGGGATATCATGTCCAATAATTTCTATAATTATTTTACCTCTATATATTTATGGACCATTAAATCAAACTGCTTATATTTTATCAAGTACATTTATTGGTCCTGCTGAGATTGCTTTAATTGTTATTTTTATAGTTCTTTTTGCTAAATCAATAAATCGAAGACGTGACCTTGAAAAGGTTTTTAATGAAAAGTAAAACAATTAAAAACAATGATGACAATGAACTTCTAAGATATTATATTGATCTTTACAAAAAATTAGTTAGCTATAATGTTTGTAGTTGAATACTTGTTAGTTTAATGATTATTTTTTTTAGTTCTTGCCATTGTATTAAGTATTGTTTTAAATACAGTTGTTTATGGTATGGTTGGTCTATTTTCAGTTCCATTTGGTGTAAGCATTATTGTTACTCTAATATTTATCAATCAAATAAATAATGAAATTAAGAGGTTAAAAAATGTTACTTTTAAAAACTAAGAATTAGAAACCTTAAAAAATGAAGTCATTAATTCATTTTATTTTAGAAGACGTTCTAGAAAGTTAATCAAGCTATGTAAAAAAGCTAGAGATTTTTATTATTATGATAGTAATAAGAAATAAATTTAATTAAAAGTAAAATATTTCCTTTCAACAATTTGTTTTTAATCTTAAGAATAAATTTTAGATATCACATTCTTTATATATTCTAAATAAAGCAATTGAATTAGTATCAGTAGGACTATTAATGGTGTAGCAACCTCCTCAACTACTACCACTGACTATTACTCTTAAATAATCATTATTTTGAAATGATCTAATATTGCGGTAATTGATTCCATCTTTAATTTTTCATTGATCATTTTGAAAATATCACATATATCTCTTATCATCTGTCTTAGATAAATTTGAATTAGTTCAATTCACTCAATCTCATCTATTACTTTTTCTTTTATTATAAAGCGCAAATATCTTTCCGGCCTTATTAATATATAGAATTTTATAAGTATTAATATCATAAAAAAATGTGTTTTTTAGTTGGATACTGGCTTTTGATCAACCTGATTCTGGAATGATTACATAGTTTTGATTCTGATAATATCAAGATAGTCCAATATCTAATAATTTAGTTGGAGGATTTTGTGGCAAGAGAATACAAGTATCACAATAATTATTACCAATAACAATGTAGACTTCTTCATAATTACTATCATGATTATTTATTGATCTTAAGTGTAATGTATTATCTCTAATACTTCTTTGTATAGAAAAATCTTTAATTTTCATACTTTTAATCCTAAATAAGTCAATATCTGTATTATGATTAGTCACTTTTTCAATTATTCATTTTTGTGATTCATCATTAGTTGCGGCAATTGCATATGAGATATCATATTCATTTTGAAAACCTGAATAAACTGGAGTTAATGCATATGAATATTCTTTATCACTAGGTTTTCAATTTAAACAATGAAAAGAATCATAAATGAAACTTGGGACCTTGTTAATATTTTTAACATTTTCTAAGATTGCGATATTTTTATTTTTAACATCCTTAAATGATAACATCAAAATTTCTTTAGTTCTAGCAGTCATTAAATAAACTTTTGAATAAAAAACATCACTTAAAATTTGTGGTTTATAAATCTTGTTTTTTAAGTCACTATGTATTAACTTCTTGTCAAAATAACAACTTATTTTATCAATTGAACGCTTGTCTCGTCTTTCACTTCTTGGTAATGAACAAGCAAAACCTAAAGAAGAGCCAACACCACCAGAGGCATCTGATTCTAATAATTCATTGGGAATGCTTACCCTTGATGTTGTTTGGATAGTAGCTCCTTCTGCATATGGTAAATTATTAGCATATGTATTTGCATCAATATAATGATCATTTCTAATTTCAGGATCATTAATTCTAGGAGTAAAATAAACTGTATCTTGTTGATGTCTTATATGAATTGGATTAATAGGAACTGAATCAACTCGTCAAGCTGATCTTATTCTTTCTCTAGGAATGGGTCCAACATTAAATCATTCTCTTTGATAAGCAAATTCACGATAAATAGAATCTACTGCATCTATTGCTGTTTCTAAATCACCTTCCTCAAAATCAATTAAACCTGTCCTTATTCTTTGTTGATAAAAACTAGCAGTTCTTTGTGCGCTATATACATTTTCATCAGCTCTAATTTCATATAAGTAATATTGCAAACCTTCAAAAGGATTATTTAGCATTCCTCCAAAAAATCTTAAACTAGAATCAGGTGAGTCAGATGCAGAGATAATCCCGCTCCTTCTGTCCTCAGGAATTTCATCTCCTAAAGAATAACCTAAAATATGATGAAAGAAATTGTTATTACTCCCTCATGGACGAAAACCATGATTAAAGATTTCTTCAGGCGGTCTAGAATCAATCCGATATATTAATTTTGGACATCCAAATTCATTCCTATTTGGCATATATTTTTATTATAAAATAAAAAAATGTTTTTGCTTAATGATAAACATAATTTAAAAACTAATATGTGAACTTGCATTTATATATTTCTCTATTAGTCATATTTGTGGCAAATTTGGTAAAATAAAAATATGAACTGAGAAGTTATTATTGGTATAATCTCAATCATTATTTCAACTTTTACACTTTTATTTTTTTCAATATATCCATATATTAAAAAACAATGATTAATAAAAGTTTTATAAGAATTGAAAATTTTTACAATATATATTCCTATTTAAACCCTTGTTTTCTATATAAATTAGATGGAACAAAAAATATAACTTTGTAATTGATTGGCCAATCATTATTAGCAAATGGATTTCCGAAATTTAGATATTTAATAGAAAAAAATTATAATAATTTTGATCCTTTTACTCTACAAGATACAAATTGATCAAATAAATTAACCATAAAAGAAATTTTTTATTTTTATAGTTTTTGAAAGAAAGCAATTAGAAAAATTGAATATATTAAGAAAACAATTAACAAATACGAATATATTGTGTCTGTTGTTGGAGATTGAGAACGAATAACATATAGAGATTCTTTTATTCAAATGATAGAAAAATCAAGAGTGTTTGAGATAAATTGCCCAGAAATGGGGAAGATATGGGACAATGACATAGACCATCACAGGTCGTACTGATAATTAAAAAAATACAGCTTGACACTCCACTTAAACAACTATATGAGTTTGAGTGAGATATGGGATGAACAGAATCATCAACATATGACAACTGATTGCGCAATACAAAAGATAGAATAGAGAAACTTACAGGAA
>JAZOSV010000002.1:0-40821 GCA_045657345.1 Mycoplasma sp.
ATCATGAGTTATTTGAGTGTATAACATAATTGCTCCCTTTCCGTACTAAAGGGGGCACTTTTTTATATATTTACAAAATTAAAAAGTGCTCCACCTTTATTTTATCAAAGGCGTTGCACTTAATAATTCAATTTGGGAAAGCAAGTGAGATGCTTGCTTTTTTTATTAAATTAGTTCTTAATCAATGATTTTTTTGATTTAAATTTTAAATAATTTAATTTAAAATCAATGTGCTAAAATATGGAATGTTATGAAAAAAACTTCACATAATGATAACTATACACAATTAAATATTAATTATTCAATTAATTTTCCAGATTTTAATAAAGAGGAAGTAAAATACATTTTCCGCAATGTTAAAAAGATAGGTTTTTATCCAAATAACCATGATAATGGTAAATATTGTTATTCTATTTCATATTTTGGTCTCTTTAATTGTAACAAGTTACAAGATAACATTGAACTTTATAATGATTCCTTTATTACTTTTTTAATAGGTTTAACTAATACTAATATTCAAAGTTTTGATTATTATGATTGTTCTTATACATTATTGAAAAATATCCCAGATACGATAATACCAGATTCAGGATCTATAAATGTTTATAAACATTTGTTTATTTCAAATTTCACAAGTAAAAATCTTAATAAATTTTCTTATCATCAAGTAGAATGTAATCTTAATAAAAATTTTCAAAATAATTGTGGTTTATATTTTATAAGAACAAATAATAATTTGTTTGCTACACAACAAACAAATTTTGATTTTTCTTTAAATTTTACAAACCAAGAAAATTATGTCTTTTTTTGAGACTATTTGTTTTGAGACCATTTGTATAATTACAATATTTCAAATTCTAATAATGATATTAAGTCAAATTCTTTTCTAAATAATATTGATCATAAAACTTTTGATAAAGTAAATATAAATATATCATCTAAAGATATTAATAAAACACATTTTTCTTTTGAAAATCCATACTGGGAAGAAGATTATATTGAAAAAAATTTTTTTACATTTATTATCCCGCCAAAAGATTACATTGAAGATTTTTACCAATATTTGTACTTTATTCAACAATATTTTGAATATTTAAACTTTATTGAACCATTTGATTATTTTTATTATCACTTGCAAATTATCAGTAATATGCAGACTATTAATGAACAACAGTTAGTTACTAATTTTTTAGAAACTCATATAAAAGATGATGGTTTTTCATTTACAACTAATTTAGATAAAGAAATATTTAAGGAACAATTAACACCTGAACATTATAACAATATTAAAATATCTTGAAATAACATGCATTATTTAATTTAGTAGATAAGGCTATTTAAAAAAGTTCAAAATAAATTTTATAATGATAAAGAAAAATATTTAATACCTAAGTATGTAGTAATGCTACTATTATGTAAAAGTAAATTTATCCTACAAAAAAATGTAATTTCTTATACAAAAATTAATAAGCATGTAGCTCTAATTGAGTTTCTCAAAAATTGCTACACTTCCAAACTACATCAATGATAAAGACGATTAGGGATGGTTGTACAATTGCTTCTGCTACTATGTCAGGTGCAGGCAGGTAAATTTTAGATTACTAGTACCATCAAATGAAGGCAGTAATAAATATTTAGCATAACATTAGGAGTATGACCATGCAATATTAGTCCAATAATTACAATGGGCACAGGTTGGTCATATCAAAGTGCTATTAATTATCCTAAAGATAGTATTATTGGTAAAATGCTATCACCTAATGCTAGTTCATGATTAAAAGAATGTAAATACTTTTAATTCATCTATAATAACTACTCGTAGTTTAATGATAGCTAGATACTATTATTCCGCTTATTCTTGACATTTAATAATATTTTTCTTAAGCAAAAATAAGAAAAATAAAATTTTATTTTTGTATTTTAAATATTGTTATTAAAGTAATCAATGATTTTATTATGCTTAAAATATCAAAAATAACAAAAATATTTAAATTATTAAATATTCATAGTATAATACATATGCTTTAAGTTGATTTGATACACCAAAAAGAGTTGTCAATATAGCTTAAAAAGCAATTTTAGAAAGGTTTAGAAATAAATTTATGAGTCAAGAACTTAGAATTAAATTAGTTTCATATGATCACCAATTATTGGATCAATCTGTGAAAAAAATAGTTGAAATCTCAAAATCTACCAATGCTAAAATTCGTGGTCCTATTCCTTTACCAACAAAAAAGGAAATTTTCACTATATTAAGATCACCACATGTGAATAAATCAAGTCGTGAACAATTTGAACGTCGTACACATAAGCGTTTAATCATATTAGATAATGCTCAGGCTCAAACAATTGATAGTTTAAAACGTTTGGTTATTCCTACTGGTGTAGAGATATTTATTAAGTTATAAGGTTTTTTTAGGAGGTTTTAATTATGAAGGCTATATTAGGTACAAAAATAGGAATGATAAGTATATTTGATGAACAAGGTAAAATGCACGCTGCAACAGTTGTCTATGTTGAACCTAATAAAGTTTTAGCTGTTAAAACCAAAGATAAAAATGGTTATGATTCATTAAAATTAGGATATGAAACAATTGCTGAAAAAAAATTAAATTCACCAACAAAAGGTCAATTTAAGAAGATTAATCAAGAACCTAAGAAATATGTAAAAGAGTTTAGAAATTTTACTGGTTATAATGTAGGAGATGAAATAAAAGTAGATATTTTTACTAAAGGTGAATTTGTTGATATTCAAGGAACTAGTAAAGGTCATGGTTTTACTGGTTCAATTAAAAGACATAATTTTGCTATTGGTCCTTTAGGTCATGGAGCAGGATATCCTCATCGTTATGTTGGTTCTATTTCTGGTGGTCGTGGTGGTAGCCAAGCACAAAGAGTTTTTAAAGGAACTGAACTTCCAGGACATTATGGACATGAAAATGTAACTATATCTAATTTATTAATTCTAGATGTTAATACTAAAGACAACCTTTTAATTATTAAAGGAGCTATTCCAGGGAATAAGCGTGGTTTAGTTTATATTAGATCTTCTAAGAAAAAACCAAATGATAAGAAAGAAATTAATTTATTTTCTTTATCAAGTAAAACTAAAAATAATGAACCTGAAATAAAACAAGAAACTCCTACTAATAATCAACAAACTGTAAATGAAGGAGGTAGTCAATAATGTCAACATCTATTAAATTATTAGATATTAATGGTAATGTAAAAGGAAATATCAATTTTGATGAATCACTTTTGGTTAAAACTCCACATAAGCAAGCAATGTTTGATTGTGTTATTGCTGAAAATGCTTCTATTCGTCAGGGGACACACTCGACCTTAACTAAGGGAGAAGTTCGTGGTGGTGGTAAAAAACCATGAAGACAAAAACATACTGGTAAAGCTAGAGCAGGTTCCACTCGTAACCCACATTGAGTTGGTGGTGGTGTTGCTTTTGGTCCTAAACCAAATCGTAATTATTTAAAAAAAGTTAATTCAAAGGTTTTTAAACTAGCTTTCAAATCAGCTTTATCATTAAAGCTTAAGGATCAAAATATTTTTGGTTTAGATGATGGTGTAGCACTAAAAAAACCTTCTACCAAGACAATTATTACTTTTTTAAAAAATGCTGACTTAGTTAACAAAAAAGTTTTATTTATAACTAATGAAGAAGACAATATTAAATTATCAACTAATAATATTCAAAAAGTTAATACTAAGAAATGAAATAAGGTTTCTGTTAAGGACTTACTACACACAAACATTGTAGTTATTCAAGAAGGAACAATTAGCAAGATGAAAGAGGTGTTTGCATAATGGAATTATCGAATGTAATTATCAAACCATATCATACTGAAAAAAGTTACTTTTTAAGAAAGTTTCAAGAAAATTCTTGTTTAGCTTTCTTGGTTAATCGTCATGCAACTAAATTAGATGTTAAAAAAGCATTTAAGTTAATTTATGATGTTGAGCCTGTAAAAATAAATATTTTAAATAGGAAATCACAACAATTTAGACAAGGTACATTAAAACCTGGTAGAACTCCTGCTTTACGAATTGCTTACATTTTCTTACCAAAAGGTGTTCAAATCGCTATTACTAAAGATGAGATTGAAGAAGCAGCTAAAAACAATAAAGAAGCTGATTCATCTAAAACAAAGAAGCAAAGTGTTGTTTTAGAACAAAAGAAAGAAAATAACGATAATCCAAAAATAGAAAGAAAAAAAGTTTCTAAAAAAGAAAATGTTTCTAATGACCATAACATAAAAGTGGCAAAGAAGTCTATTAGAAAGCAAGCAAAAGGAAAATAGTTAGGAGGTAATTGATGGCAGTTAGAAGAATCAAAAATAGAAGTAGTGGTAAAAGGCAAACAGTAATGATTGACTATAAAAGTGTATTGACTACTTCAACACCAGAAAAAACTTTATTAACTAATCTAAAGAAAACCTCTGGAAGAAACAATCAAGGAAAAATCACTGTAAGACATCATGGTGGTGGAGCAAAAAGAAAATATCGTATCATTGATTTCAAAAGGGATAAAGATGGAAAAGTTGGAGTTATTAAATCAATAGAATATGATCCAAATAGAACTTGTTTTATTTCATTAGTCAATTATGAAGATGGTGAAAAACGTTATATTATCAGTCCTAAAGGAATTAAAGTTGGAGATAAGATTATTTCTGGTAAAGAAAAAGTTGATATAAAGTTAGGTAATTGTTTACCATTAGAATTTATTCCTGAAGGTACAATGGTACATAATGTAGAATTAACTCCTGGTTTTGGTGGGCAATTAGCTCGTAGTGCCGGTACTAGCATCCAAATTTTAGGTTTTGATGAAACTAATAAATATGTAATTTGTAAAATGGTTTCAAGTGAAGTACGAAAAATTAGAAAAGAATGCCGTGCTACTATTGGCGAAGTTTCTAATGAAGATCATAATTTAGTGAATATCGGTAAAGCAGGAAGGAATCGTCATCGTGGAATTAGACCAACTGTTAGAGGGTCTGCAATGAACCCAAATGATCACCCACATGGTGGTGGTGAAGGTCGTCAACCTATTGGTATGGATGCACCTAGAACACCTTGAGGAAAAAGGCATATGGGGGTTAAAACAAGAAAACAAAAACAACCATCTAGCAATTTAATTATTAGAAGGAGGGTAAAGTAGCTATATATGTCTAGAAGTTCAAAAAAAGGTCCTTTTGTTGATACACATTTAATGAAAAAAGTACAAGCAATGAATAGTACTGATAAAAAGAAACCAATTAAAGCATGATCAAGGCGTAGTACCATTTTTCCAGAATTTGTAGGTTTAACATTTGATGTTCATAATGGGAAGAATTTTATTAAAGTGTATATAACTGAAGATATGGTTGGAAGAAAATTAGGTGAATTTGCACCAACACGTGTTTTTAAACAACATACAGAAGCAAAACGTGAACAATAATTATTAATTAAAAATAAAGGAGAAAAAAATTATGGTTTGTAAAGTTATTCAAAGAAATGTAAGAGTATCATCAAGAAAAGCAAAATTAGTTTGTGACTTAATAAGAAATAAGCCAATCAAACAAGCATTAGTTATTTTGCAACATAACTCAAAGAAAGCATCAAAAATAATTAAAAAATTATTAGAGAGTGCCATTGCGAATGCAACCAATAATCATGCAATGAATGCAGAAAAATTATATGTTTATAATATCTTTGCTAATCAAGGTCCAACTTGAAAAAGAACAATGCCAAGAGCACGTGGTTCAGCAGATATGATCTTTAAAAGAACAACCCACATCGAAATTCATTTAAGTGATGATCCAAATGAAAGATATTTATACCTACAAAATTTAAAATCTCATTCATCAAATAAAACAGATAAAAAAATTAAAAAGGTTATTACTAATACTAAAGAAGTTAAAAAAGAAAAACCTAAAATGGTAAATGGCATTAGCACTGATCAAAAACATATTGTAGTAACAACAGCTGAATTTGATGAATACAACTATCAAAAACGTCTAAAAGATTGAAGAAAAAAAGCTGGCTATAATGAAAAACCACATACATGTTATAAATGTAAAGAAGGTGATTGCCATACTTCAATTTTATTAGAAAACAAAAAACACATTTGTTACACTTGTTGAATTAAAAAACCTGATACAACAAGTTCAAAAGGAAAAAAAATAAATAAAGGATAATATATGGGTCAAAAAGTTAATTCAAACGGACTAAGATATGGGATATATAAAGAATGACAATCTAGATGAATTGCTAGTAGCAACAAAGAAATGGCATTGTGACTAGTTCAAGATGATAAAATTAGAAAATTCTTCTTTAATAAATACAAAACTGCTGAGATTAATAATATTGAAATTGAGCGAAACAAAAAAGATGTAGTTTTATTTATTCATGCCGCTCAACCTGGGATTATTCTTGAACCAGAAGTTCAAAAAAAGATTATTGTTGAAATTGCTAAAATTATAGGTCGTCAATTCAAAGTTATTTTAAATGTTATTGCTATCCCAAATACATATGTTAATGCTAGAATCCTTGCAAGAGAAATTGCTAATGACATTGAAAGAAGAGTATCTTTTAGAATTGCACAAAAACTTGCAATCAAAAAAGCAATGCGTGCTGGTGCATTAGGAATTAAAACTAGAGTATCAGGTCGTTTAGGTGGTGTTGAAATGGCGAGAGAAGAAGGATATTCTGAAGGAATTGTTACACTTTCAACATTACGTACAGATATTGATTATGCTTTAGAAGAAGCTCACACTACATATGGTATTATTGGTGTAAAGGTTTGAGTTAACCGAGGTGAAATTTTTAGAAAAGGAGAGATTTCTAAAATTTGTTTAAATCCACCTTCATCTATCCAAACAATTAAATCTAAACCAATGAGTAATAAAGCAACTACAAAAGGGAGGGAATAGAAATTATGTTACAACCAAAAAGAACAAAATATCGTAAACCTCACAAGATTAGTTATGAAGGAAAAGCAAAAGGAAACACTTATATTTCTTTTGGTGAGTATGGTTTAATGGCAACAACTGGAGCTTGAATTGATACAAAACAGATTGAAGCAGCACGGATTGCTATTTCTAAACGTTTAGGTAAAACAGGAAAAATGTGAATTCGAATTTTTCCACATTTGTCAATGACTAAAAAACCATTAGAAGTAAGAATGGGTTCTGGTAAAGGTTCACCAGAAAAATGAGTAGCTGTTGTTAAAAAAGGCACAATTATGTTTGAAATTGCTGGTATTGGTGAAGAATTAAGTAAAGATGCTTTAAGAGCAGCAGGAAACAAGCTTTGTACATCTTGAAAGATTGTTAAAAAAGAAGGGGGTAAGTAAGTTATGGTAAATATGGCTAAAGAACTTCGTAAGAAGTCTACCCAAGAATTAACAGAATTAATTATCAAGTGTAAAGAACAATTATTACAAATTAGATTTAGTATTGCTAATGGAGAAACAGAAAAAGCTAACAACATTAGCGAACTTAAAAAAACAATTGCAAGATCTTTTACAATCCTAAATGAAAGAATGGCAATTGACCAAAAGAAATCTAATGAAAGTCAAAAAGCTTCAAGTACAAAGAAAGGAAATAAAAAATAATGCCAGCTCAAGTTACAGTTGAAAGAAATCGTAGAAAAGTTCTTATGGGTATTGTTGTTTCAACTAAAATGGATAAAACCATTACAGTTATGGTTGAGAGAAAATCTAAGCACCCTTTATATAAAAAATTAGTAATTACTCATAAAAAATATCATGCACACGATGAAAAACAAGAATGTAAAGTAAATGATCGTGTTGAGATAATTGAAACAAGACCATTATCAAAAACAAAATTCTTTAGATTAAATAGAATTATTGAGAAAGCAAAATAAGAGTTAAGTAGTAAAGGAGATTATTATGATTCAACACATGTCAAGATTAAAAGTGGCAGACAATACAGGAGCTAAAGAGGTAGGAGTTATCAAGGTTTTAGGTGGCTCTAAGCGTCGTTATGCTTTCATTGGCGATGTAATCATTGTTTCTGTTAAAAAATGTCAACCTGGTGGTCCAATCACAAAAGGTCAAATTTTTAAAGCTGTTATTGTAAGAACAAAAAAAGGAGTTCATCGTAGTTCAGGAGCAGTTTTAAAATTTGATGAAAATGCATGTGTATTAATTAAAGAAGATAAATCTCCTCGTGGTAGTCGTATTTTTGGCCCAATTGCTAGAGAATTAAGAGATAAGGGATATGCTAAAATAGTTTCCTTAGCACCTGAGGTATTATAAGGAGTTTGGTTTATGAATAGATTAATTAAAGGCGATCGAGTAAGAGTTATTTCAGGAAAATTAAAAGGTTTAGAAGGTGTTATTTTAAGTGTTAATTTAAAAGAACAAACTGCTATTGTTGAAGGAATAAATAAAGTTAAAAAACATGTAAAACCAAACCAAGAAAATGAAAAAGGTGGCATTATTGAAGTTGATGCCCCAATTAGATTATGCAAATTAGCATTAATTGATCCAAAGGGTAAAGGTGCTACTACAAAAGTTAGATATGAAAAAGATAAAAAAAATAATAAAAAAGTTAGAATCACTAAGTTATCAGGAACTAATTTAAATGAAAAGAAGTAAGGAGTTTTAAATGAGTAGTGTTTTAAAAGAAATTTACAAAAAAGAAATTGCACCTGAACTTCAAAAAGAATTTAAATTTAGTTCTGTGATGCAAATTCCAAAGTTAGAAAAGATAGTAATTAATGCAGGTATCGGCGATGCAGCGCATGATGTTAAAAATTTAGATGCTGCTGTTAATGAACTTTTATTAATTACTGGACAAAAACCAGTTATAACTAAGGCAAAAAAATCAATTGCTACTTATAAAGTGCGTGAAGGTCAAGGAATTGGTTGTAAGGTAACATTAAGAGGGGAAAAAATGTGAAATTTTGCTTATATGTTATTTAATGTTGCATTACCTCGTGTTCGTGATTTTAGAGGTTTGAATCCACACTCTTTTGATGGACGTGGAAATTACACTATTGGAATTAAAGAACAGATTATTTTTCCACAAGTAGTTTATGACAATGTCAAAAGAATTAGAGGTTTTGATATTACTTTTGTAACTTCTACAAATAGTGATAAAGAAGCATTAAGTTTATTAAATAGACTTGGAGCTCCAATTAGAAAGGTAAACAAATAATATGGCTAAAAAATCATTGATTGAAAAACAAAAAAAACACCAAAAATTTACAGTAAGAAACTACACAAGATGTCAAAGATGTGGACGACCACATGCTGTTTTAAGAAAATTTGGTATTTGCCGTTTATGCTTTAGGGATTTAGCTTACAAAGGAGCAATTCCTGGTGTAAAGAAAGCATCATGATAGGAGAAGGAAAATATGCATATAGATCCAATCGCTGAATTATTAACTAAAATAAGAAATGCTAAAAAAACATATAAGCAATCTGTTTTTGTTTCACATTCTAACTTAAAAATTGCTATTTTAGAGATTCTAAAAAAGGAAGGTTTTATTAAAGATTTTGAAATTACTACAAAAGACAAGAAGAAAGAAGTAGAGATTAAATTAAAATATAAAAATCGAGCTTCTGCTATTCATGGATTAAGACAAATATCTAAACCAGGTTTACGAATTTATTCTGAAGCAACAAAATTACCAAAAGTTCTTAATGGTTTAGGAATTGTATTGGTTTCAACTTCAAAGGGAGTAATGACTGATAAAGAAGCGAGAAAGGAAAATGTTGGCGGTGAAATTATCGCTTATGTTTGATAACTAATTTAAGGTAATAAGGAAAGGAGCAAAAGTATGTCAAGAATTGGAAATCGTATTTTATCAATACCTACAGGGATATCAGTAGAAATTAAAAATGATTTTATTAATATTACTGGCCCAAAAGGGATATTAGATGTTAATTTTAATAATAAATTAATTTCTGTTAAACATCAAGATAATAAGCTAGTAATCACTAGATTAAATGAAGATAAAGAAACTAAAATGCTTCATGGCACTACCAATGCTAACATAGCTAATGCTATTTTAGGTGTTAATAATGAATTTAAAAAGGAATTAGTTTTAAAAGGTGTTGGTTATAAAGCTAAGGTTGAAGGAAAGAAATTAGTTTTAACACTTGGTTTTTCTCACCCAGTTGAACTTGATATTCCTAATGGTATTAAAGTGGAAGCACCATCAAATACAGATATTATTATTACTAGTATTAATAAACAAGCTATAGGTCAATTTTGTGCAGTTATTAGAAAATACCGTCCGCCTGAACCATATAAAGGAAAAGGGATTTTATTTAAAAATGAACAAATTATCCGAAAAGTTGGTAAGAAAGCTGAAAAGTAAGAGGAGGTTTAAATGAAAAGAATTAGTTTTGATAAAAATGCTCAACGTTTAATTAGACAAAAGCGAAATCTTATTTTGCTAAAAAAGATAGAATGTGATCGGCCAAGATTATTAGTTACAAAAACTAATGCTCATATTTTTATACAATTAATTGATTTGAATACACAAAAAACATTAGCATCTTCTAGTTCAGTTGCTTTAAAACTTAAAAACGGAAACAAAGACAATGCGGCTAAAGTTGGTACTGATATTGCTCAAAAGATTAAAAAATTAAAAATTAGTGAAATAGCTTTTGATCGTGGTGGCTCAAAATACCATGGTCGTGTTAAATCATTAGCAGATGCTATTCGAGCAGAAGGGATTAAATTCTAGGAGGTTATTTATGAATATTGATAATGAAAAAGAATTAACAAATATAGAGGCAGATAAAAAAGAAATTCAACAAAAAACAGTTCAAGTAGAAACACAAGATGCTACTTCTAATGATGCTAATAAAATTAATAATGAAAATGTAATTAAAAAAACTCCAATTAAGCGTCAAGTTTCTCCTAATGGATTTATTGAAAAAGTAGTTCAAATCAAACGAATTTCTAAGACTACTAAAGGTGGTCGTAATATGCGTTTTTCTGCTCTAGTAGTAATTGGTAATAAAAATGGTGAAGTTGGTTTTGGTATGGGAAAATCAATTGAAGTTCCTGATGCAATCAAAAAAGCGTTAAAAAATGCTAACAATAATATTAGACAAGTTAAGATTAATAAAAATGGAACAGTATTTCATGAAAAAACCGGTCGTCATGGTGCAAGTCGAATTTTAGTAAAACCAGCACCAAAAGGTACAGGAATTATTGCTGGTGGTCCAATTCGTGCAGTTGTAGAATTAGCTGGATACTATGATATTTATACAAAGTGTTTAGGATCGTCTACTCCAATCAATGCAATTAGAGCAACAATTGATGGTTTATCAAAACAATTTTCACCTTATGAAATTGCAAAATTAAGAGACAAAAAAGTTTCAGAATTATAATATTTAAAGGAGTATTAGAATGGAATTACATAACTTAAAATCTACTGAAGGTTCAAGAAATCATAAAAGAAAAATTGTTGGTCGTGGTCATGGTTCAGGTATTGGTAAAACATCTGGTCGTGGTCAAGATGGACAAAAGTCAAGAAAATCACCACATACAAGATTAGGTTTTGAAGGTGGCCAAACACCATTATATAGACGTGTTCAAAAAGTAGGTTTTAATAATTATAATTTTGCAAATAACTACAATGTAATTAATTTAAAAGATTTATTAAAAATTAAGGAAAAAACAATTGATCTAAATTTATTAGTTAAGAAAGGATTTTTTTCAAAGAATTCAAAATATCCACTTAAAGTAATTGGTAATGCAAAAATTAATAGTGGTATTACAATCAAGGCTAATAAATTTAGCGAGGGAGCTAAAACAGCTATTACAGCTTCAAATTCAAAATTTGAAATTGTTAATAATTAATTTTTATTAGTTTAAAATATTTAGTATAGATTTTTTAATAATTATGGCTACTAATAAACGTTATAGTAAAGATTTTCATTTTATTAGGCAACTAAAAAATATTGTTACTTCTAAAAAAGTAATAATATCAATTTTAGTTACTTTATTTTTTATGGTACTTTATAATTTTGTTTCAAAAATTTCCATGCCATATTTAAAAATTGATAATACTAGTGGATTAAATCAAAATGCCTTATATAACATCTTGAATATGTTAGGTGGTGGTGGTATCACCAATATGAGTATGTTTGCAATTGGGATTTCTCCATATATTACAACACAAATTATTGTTCAATTATTATCATCTGATGTTATTCCGCCATTGGCACGGTTAGCAAAATCAGGAGAACGTGGTCGTAAAAAAATTGAAATGATCTCCCGAGTCTTTTGTTTACCTTTTTCAATATTACAAGCATACTCTATTTTTGCCTTGTTTTCTAGTCAGGGCATTCAAATCAAGTCAGATCTACCTGCTTCTTTACATGGTTTTTTTTATATAACATTAATGGTTGCTGGTACTTATATTGCTATCTTTTTTAGTGATTTAATTACTAAAAGAGGTGTTGGAAACGGAGTTACAACAATTATTTTATGTGGGATTGTTTCCACATTAGTTCCTAACTTTATTTATGTAAAAAATAATATTGATACATATGTTCAGGGCCAATTGTACCAATTGATTTCATTTATAGTTTATATAATTTTTTATTTAGCTATTTTATGAGTAATCACTTTTGTAAATTGTTCATCTAGAAAAATTCCAATTCAACAAACCGGACAATCATTAATGAAATTAGGTGATGATTTACCTTATTTACCATTTAAGTTGAACACTGGTGGTGTGATTCCTGTTATTTTTGCTTCCTCAATTATGAGTTTACCTTTGACTATATCTGAAATTGTAAAAACTAATACTGGCCCAAATGGCTTTACTAATTTTTCAGAATTAATGTTTTCTTTTTCTAGTTGAGCTGGAATTATTGTCTACTGTGTTTTGATTATTTTATTTACATTCTTTTATTCATATGTTCAATTGAATCCAAATAAAATTTCTAATGATTTTATGAAGTCAGGCCGTTTTATTATTGGAGTTAAAATTGGTAAGGAAACTGAAAAATATATTTCACAAGTCTTGTATAGGATAAATTGAATTGGTGGTCCATTTCTAGCAGTCATTGCCTCCTTAGCTTATGTTGCAAGTATAGTAACAACAACTAAGTCTGGTGTACCAATTATTCCATCAAATGCTGCTCTTGGTGGAACAGGGATTATCATTTTAGTATCTGGAACACTAGATTTATGACAATCAATAGTTTCTGTTTCTACAACTACATCATATAAGATTATGAGAAAAAGAATGGAAATTGATGATGCTAAAATTATTGGTAATGATCAAATTCTTAGTGAAGATGTGAACTCAGTTTTATGATAGGAGTATACTAATGAAAAAAGATTTTAAAATTATTTTAATAGGAGCTCCAGGTAGTGGCAAAGGTACAATTTCAAGTATTTTATGTAAGCAATATAATTTAAAACATATTTCCACTGGTAATTTATTTAGGGATAAAATTAAATCTGATAAAACAGATTTAGCATTAGAAATTGCAAACCTTTTAAACAAAGGTGAATTAGTTCCTGATGAAATTACCAATAAGTTGGTTAAACAAGAAATTTTAAAGTGCTTTGAAAAAAAACAAGGTTTTATCTTAGATGGATATCCTCGAAATATTGATCAAGCTAAATTTTTAAATGATATTTGCGATATTGATTTTGTTTTTTATTCTGATATAGATAAAAATGAATTATATAAAAGAATTTCAGGAAGGTTAGTGTGCTCATCATGTGGCGCTATTTTTAACACCTTCTTAAAACCACCAAAAGTTATTAATACATGTGATGTTTGTCATGAAGCCTTATTCCAAAGAAAAGATGATAATTTTGATTCTTTTAAGTTACGAATGAGTGAATATAAAAAGAAAACCGCACCGCTTATAAATTTTTTTAAAAATTTAAATAAATTAGATAAAATAAATGTTGGAAAATCAATTGATGAAGTTATTGTTGAAATTGAGAAAGTTTTAAATGCTAATTAAAACTAACCAAGATATTGAGTTAATTAAAGAAGCATCAAGAATATGAAAGTTAGCGCGAGCTGCCATTCTTGATAAAGTATGTGAGGGCATTAAATTAATTGATTTAGATGAAGTTGCTAGGATAGTAATTGAATCTAATGGTGCTAGTTGTGCTTTTCATAACTATCTTGGTTTTCCAAAGCATATTTGTATTTCAGTGAATGAAACTCTCATTCATGGAGTCCCAGATGATTACTGCTTAAAAAAAGGTGATCTTGTAACTTTTGATATTGGCATAAAATTTAAAAATCACTTTTGTGATGCTGCATTTAGTGTTATTATTGGCGAAGGCTCAATTGAAGCACAATCAATTAACAATGTTTGTTATCAAAGTTTAATGCTTGCAATTGCAAGCATTAAACCAAATAAAACTACCAATTTAGATTTAGCAGAAGTGATAGAAAATTATGTTACAAGTAATGGATATGAAGTTATTAGAAACTTTACTGGTCATGGTTGTGGAAATGAAATCCATGAGGACCCTATTATTCCTAATTATCGTTCATTTTTATTTCCAAAAGTTATGTTAGTGCCTAATATGGTGATATGTATTGAACCAATGATTATGACAAAATCAAATAAATATTTTATTAGTAAAAAAGATAATTGAGCAGTAATTGCTAAAAATAAAAAATTAACATGCCATTGAGAACATATGATTTTAATTACAGAAAATGGCTGTGAAATTTTAACAGAATAGTTAGATTATTGGAGTATTAATGAGTCAAAATCAAGATAAAATTTGCCTTAAAGGAACAGTAAAAGAGATTACATCAGGTGGAACTTATTTAGTTTTACTTGAAAATAATTTAGAAATTTCAGCTCATGTTTCTGGTAAGATGCGTGTGAATAGAATTTCTATTTTACCAGGTGATGTTGTTGATGTTGAGCTTAGCCCATATGATTTGACTAAAGGAAGAATTACTTATCGACAAAAATAAGTGAGGAAAATATGAAAGTTAGAGCATCAGTAAAGCCAATTTGTAATGATTGTAAAATTATAAAAAGATCAGGCATTATTAGGGTAATTTGTAAAAACCCTAAGCATAAACAAAGACAAGGTTAGGAGTTTTAATGGCACGTATATTAGGTGTAGATATTCCAAATGATAAACGTATAGTGATTTCGTTAACATATATTTATGGTATTGGTCGTTCTAGATCAAGTATGATTTTAAAAGAAGCTAAGATTGATGAAAATATTAAGACAAAAAACTTAACAGAAGATCAGCTTGCTCAAATTAGACAAATTGCACAAAGGTTTCAACTTGAAGGTGATCTTCGTCGAGAAGTTGCAATGAACATAAAGTTAAAAATGGAAGTTGGTTGTTATGCCGGCATTAGACATCGTCGTAATTTACCAGTTAGAGGCCAAAGAACTAGGACTAATGCAAGAACTAGAAAAGGTCCTAGAAAAACAGTTGCTAACAAGAAAATTGAAACACGTTAATAGGAGCAAATAATGGCAAAAAAGAAAAAAATTAATTTTACAAATGGAATTGCTCATATTCATGCGACTAGAAATAATACTATTGTTTCATTATCTGATAAACAAGGAAATGTTATTACTTGAGCATCATCTGGTAGCATAGGATATAAAGGAGCAAAAAAGAAAACAGCATATTCAGCTGGTTTAGCAGCAGAGAAGGCAGCAAGAGAGTCATATGCTTTAGGTCTAAGAAATGTTAAGGTTCATATTAATGGAATTGGCTCAGGAGGTGAAACAGCAATTAGAAGTTTACAAGTTGCTGGGTTAAAAGTTACTTCAATAAGTGATGTAACACCTATTCCACATAATGGTTGTAGACCACCAAAGAAACCAAGATAAATTTAGTTTAAGGAGTTGTTATGGAAAAATTTTTAAAATATAAAGTTCAAATTGAAGAGTCAGAAAAAAACAATGAGAATTATGCAAAATTTACTATTAGTCCACTTGAAAGAGGATTTGGTAATACATTAGGTAATGCATTAAGAAGAGTGTGTTTATCTTCCATCCCAGGAGCATCAATGTTTGCTATTAAAATCCCTGGTATTACTCATGAATTTCAAGCAATTGAAGGTGTTAATGAAGATTTAACTGAAATTATTTTAAATCTTAAAAAATTAGTAGTAAAAATTGATGAAAATATTATTCCTTTTGAAGAATTAGAATCAACTAATATTGAAAAGTGACCAATATTAACAATTGATAAATCAAAAAAAGGAGAAATTCTTGCTTCTGATATTGAAGTTCCAGTTGGATTTACAATTATTAATAAAGATTTACATATTGCAACATTAACTAAAGATGTTAATTTTAAAGTTGATATTTATGTTAAGTTAGGAAGAGGTTTTAAATCATTTAAAGAAAATAAGGAAGGCATTTCTTCACTTAATATTATTCCAACAGATTCAGATTTCTCACCAGTTACTAAATTTACATATAATGTTGAAGAAATTAAAACAACTAAAAATGCAATGAGTGATAAATTAGTAGTTGAACTTTCTACTAATGGAGCAGTTAATGCTGGAAAGGCAATTGCGATTGCTTCTAAAATTTTAGTAGAACATTTTAATTTGATTAGTGATTTAGATGAACAAATTGCAAATATTCAAATTATGCGTGAACGTGAAGCTGAAACTAAAAGAGTAAACCTTTCTATTCCAATCGAAAACCTTAATCTTTCTGTTAGAGCTTATAATGCTTTAATGACAATGAACATCAAAACAACACAAGAAATTATTGATCGTTCTCGTAAAGAAATTGAAAATATTAGAAATCTAGGTAAAAAATCAGTTAATGAAATTATCAAAGTTATCCATGAACGCGGATTAAAATTTAGAGAAGAATAATCAATAAGGAGAAAACGGTTATGTCATTTCAAAATAAACCTGGTAAAACAAGCGCTTGAAGAAAAATGGTAATTCGTCAACAAATTAGTGATGTTTTAGCTCATGGACAAATTATTACTACTTTAACTAAGGCAAAGGAAAGTAGGAAACACGTTGATAAAATGATCACATATGCAAAAAGGAACACACTTGCTTCTCGTCGAATGGCAGCAAGATATTTATTAAATACTTCTTGCATGGATATTGATGCACTTTTGAAAAAATTATTTAATGAATTAGGCCCAAAATATAAAGATCGAAAAGGTGGGTATTGCCGAGTCTTAAAAATTGGTACAAGACCTGGAGATAATGTTGAACAAGCAGTATTACAATTAGTATAGGAAAAAATATGGCATTAAAAAGAGCAATTAGACTTCAATGTAGTGAATGTGAACGAAAAAATTATTTATCTAGAAAAAATCAAAAAGCGAATCCAGATAAATTAGAATTAAATAAGTTTTGTAAGTGATGTAGGAAAGTAACTTTGCACAAAGAAACAAAGGACATCAAGAAATAAAATGTTTTTTATGATAGAAGATCAAAACGATTTAAATCAAAATCAATATTCATCATATGATAACCAAAATAATGAATATGAAAATTATTCCCAGAATGAAAATATTTTACCTTTTCCAAAAAAGATAAAAATTTATCGTTGAGAAGAACAACATCTTTATGAAGATGCTTTTGATTTTGAAAATAGTGAATTTTTTAGAATTCTAAATGATTATCAAGATAATGAAAATAATCAAATTGATAATTGTCAAAATGAAGAAGGCTATCCTCATCAACAAAGACCAACATTATCAAGAAGGTAGCTATTAATGAAAATATTAGTCATTGGTGCTGGTTTAGCTGGAAGTTCCTTTGCAAGATTAATAGCTGATAATAATGATGTATATGTGTTTGAAAAAAATAATTTTATTGGTGGAAATTGTTTTGATCAATTAGATGATAATGGCATCTTGATACATTTATTTGGGCCTCATATTTTCCATACCTCAAATCGTGATGTTTGAAATTTTGTTAATCAATTTTCCAGATTTAAAAAAGTGACTCATCAAGCCTTAGTATCAGTTGATGATTATTTATTGCAAATGCCTATTAATTTAAATTCAATTAAAACAGTTTTTCCAGATTTATTTACTGGATTTTTAGAAGAAGTACATAGTTTAAAATTATTTGGAAAACAAGCTAGCATTTTACAATTATTAAATTGTTTTAGAAATAACAATAATAAAAAGATTGTTAATTTTTTTTATGAAAAGGTTTTTGCTAATTACACTTCTAAAATGTGAGGAATACCAATTGATAAGTTGGGCAAAAATATTATTGAAAGGGTTAAAATTAATTTAAGCTATAATTGAGATTACTTTCCTGAAGATGAATTTTGTGGTCTGCCGGTTGAAGGTTATACACAATTAATTACTAACATGTTGGATCATCCCAATATTAAAGTATTTACAAATAAGAATATAATTGATTTTAAAGTTAAAGATAACTTAATTTATATTGATAACAAGTTTTATGATTTGGTTATCTTCACCGGAAGTATTGATGAGTTGTTTAGTTATAAATATGGTGTTTTACCATATCGTTCTTTAAATATTAAATTTGAAACTATTTATAATGATTATTTGCAAACTGCATCAATCGTTAATTATCCGCAAGACCCATATTTAACTCGAATTTGTGAGTATAAAATTTTAAATAATCAAAGAATAGATGGGGTCACAACAATTTCAAAGGAATATCCTGGTGAATTTTATCTTTTAGATCCAGTTTTTTATAACCGATTTTATCCTATTAGAAATTTTGAAAATGACCAAATGTATAATAAATATCTTGAAGAAACAAAAAAAATTAACAATCTTTATTTACTAGGTCGTTTAGCTGAATACAAATATTATGACATGGATGATGTTATAAGTAGCGCTATGAAATTGATTGAAAAATTAAATTTAAATAATTAATGATAAAATTATATTATCGTAAATGATACTATAATAAATAACACTATGAGTAAAAAGAATGACAGTAATTTAAATAATATTTATAATAGTTTAGTTGAAGTTTTATCAATTGTGTTTTTAAATAAACAAACTATCAATATTATAAAAACAGATACAAATGTAGAGAAGGCAGTTATTGACCTTTTAAATGTTTGCAATCAATTAGAAATAAAATTGGATATTGCAGATAAGGATAAAAAAATTAATGAATTTAAATCAGCATTTGAAACTATTAACAATAATAAAAAAATAAGATTATCTAAGGTTAATGTAGATGATGAGGATAATATTTTAGACAAGATTAATTACCTAAAAATTATTTTAAAAAATTCACATAATTTAGATTGAGTAGCAATTTTAAACTCTTTAAATTACAAATCTAATATTAAAAATGATCAAGAAGTTGTTGATGCCCAAAAAACTAATATTAACTATACTGATAATCATGAGGAAATACATTATAAAGATTCAGCTGATTTTTTAAGACAAAATAATATATCTATTGATGACATTACTGATAATATTATTAAACAACAGGCTATCAATCTTTTAAATAGTGATATTGTGTCTAACAAGTTTTACCAATTTGATTCGAAACCAAAAATTTTTAAAATTCTTAAATATTTAATGTTTGGTTTATGACTATTTGCTTTTTTAGCTTTTTTTATTTTAATTATTTTTGGTTTCATCTTAAGAGATAAGTATTTTGCTTTTGAACAGTTACCAACATCATCTATTACTTATGAACAATTTCTTAATGGATATGGTTTAAAGTGATGAGGTATTGGTAATAATTTAATGACTGCATTATTACCAGCTCTTTTAATTGTAGTTTCTTTGTTTTTTGTAGTCCATTTTATTTTTAATCAAATTAAATATTTTAAAAATGATAACATTCAATATGCTTTTAAGTCATCAATTTCTTGGTTTTATGTTATCTTTGTTTTAATATATATTTTGCTTCCTATTTTTTTAGATGTTAAAAATTCAATTTTAACAATTTTTAAAAATATTGATCTTGCTAATAATTTAAATATTAGTGGAGAACTTACAGTAACTAATATTCCTAATTCGTCAAGTGATGTTACAATAAAATTTGATAATGCAAGTAATTTTGCTATTTTTCAAGCTTATTATGTTTTAACAATTTTTTGTATTGTTTTAGCTGGTATTATTTTAATTACAACTATTGTTATGATGGTAATTAAGCCAAAATTAGATGTAAATCGAATTAATAAAAAGATTGAGGAATATTATAGTGATATTAAGAGTGGTAAAATAAGAGTTAATAATGATTATTCTGGTGGCGGTATGTTTGGTAATAGCCCATGAAAAAGAAACCCATTCTCACCTTGATAAATTAGGAGTTTATTTTCAATTTTTCATTACAACAAAAAAAGTTAAATAGTAAGTTAGTAAAATTCTTTTTACCTTTTTATCCTTTGAAACTTTCTAAGTCATTATATTTTTTGACATTTTTTGGTTTAATGTTAGCAATTCGACTAATACTAAGTTTTTTTTCTATTAAAATCCCTTTATTAGGTATAAATTTTTCTTTTGTTTGAATTCCAGTTTATACTTTTGGTTTTTATTTTGGTCCTTGTGTTGGTTTATTTTTTGGAATTTTATCTGACACATTTGCTTGATTAATGAGTGGTTCAGTTTGGTTTTGATTGTATGCAATTCAGGAACCATGTATTGGTTTGCTTTCAGGGATGATTGGTTCTTGCTTTTTTATGTTTAACAAAAAATCAATTAAATGATTAATTTTAATTCAACAGCTTATTATTTCTTTCTTTACTGTTTTTACAATTGTTATTATTTTTAGTTATTATAATAAGATTTACAGTAATCAAGCAATTAATCAAAACAATGCTTTTGATAAGAAACTATATGTGATTTTAATTTGTATTTTTTTATTCATGTTTCTATTATTTAATGAAATACAAACTATTGTTATGTATTTAAAATATAAAAGTCATAAAATTCTCAATAACTATATACTATATCTTTATGTTTCTGTTCTAATAGTTATTTCAATTATCATTTTTTCTTTTATCTTAGGTCCAATTACTCAAATTAAATTTTATGAGTTCTTAAATAATGATCCACCTAGCAATTATTTAAAATATGGGGCAATGTATTATTTAGTTCCTAGAGTAATTAAAGAATCATTTAAAACACCAATTTACATATTGTTAGTTTTTTCAATTGTTTTTGCTATTAAACATCAATTTAACTATAATATTAATAGCACTAAAAACAAATGGAACAAAAGATAAACATGAAAAATAATTTTACAATTGTATTATCTAACTCAATCAAGGTTTTAGACAATGGTGATCTAGAAATTGTAACTACTGATGGTCTTACTGGTATATGTTCTAAAAAAGAAATTAGTGATTACACTATTAATGATGTTGAATCTTATTTTAACACCTTTCTATCTTACAAGTTTAAAGTTATTAGTGTTGACAAAGATAACTTCTTAAACCTATCATATAAACAATGTCATCCAAAGTTATATAAAAATAAACACAAAATAATTCCAACTGCTAACCATTATAAAACATTGAGAAGGAATGTATATTTAGATATGCAAAGCTATTTTAAAAAATAAATACATGAGAAAGTAAAAAAAGAATGAAAAACATTAAAATTTTTTTAGGTTTATTAACTTTTATTTTAGTAATTTGTTTGATTGCATCGATTGTATTAACTGGTATTTTTGAAAGTAAATTAATATTTGCTATTACAACATTAGTTGCTTTAGTTTTTTTATATGGAATTAACATTGTTTTTGGAACATATATTTATTTTGATAAGAAACGTCGAGATTTAACTAAAAAAAGTTGATTATTTGCTTTATTACTTTTACCAGGAATTGTTCCTTTAATTTTCTTATGAACCGGCTTTTCTCCATTCACCAAAAAGAAAATTAAACAATTATTAGAGATTCAAACAAGTATTAAAAAAACTTTTAATTATGATCAACAAAAAAAGAAGTTATCTCATGATGAAAATTTTAATCAAATATTACAATATGCTAGCAATATTACAATTAATAAATCAACTACAGGTGATTTTAAATTTATTAGTGATGATTTTTATCAAGCAACAATTAATTTAATTAGAAAAGCAAAGAAAGTTATTTTTGTTAATTTTTATATTTTTGGTGATGGTTTTTTTTGTAAATCAATTTTTAATGAGTTGTATAAAAAAAGTCTTGAAGGAGTAAAGGTTTTTGTGCTTTATGATTGGGTTGGTAGTCGTAAAAAAATAGATAAAAATTTTTTTAAAAAACTAAATTCATATAAAAATTTTCAAGCATATACATTTAGAAAGAAAAGTTTTTTTATTGTTAATAGTATTGATAGTCCTAGAAATCATAAAAAATCAATTATAGTTGATGATATTGAAGGGATAGTTGGAGGCTTTAACATTGCAGATGAATACATTAATGAAAATCATAAATATCATTTTTGAAGAGATCATGCATTTACTATAAAAGGATTAGTTATAAATGATTATTTAAAAATCTTTTTATTAGATTGGTTAGTTTATACTGATTGTCAGGATAAGAAAACAATTTTTAAATTTATTAAACAAGCAATTGATCATAATCAAAAAATATCTCAAAATAAAAATTTTAGCATTGCACAGACTTACAACTCTTTTCCTGAATTAAATAGCTTAAAAGCAATTAATATTTTTATCCAAATATTTTCATTAGCTAAAAAAAGGATATGAATAAATACTCCTTATTTTTTCCCAACTGAACAACTAGAAAACATATTGTTTAATGCAGTTATTAGAGGGGTTGATGTACGAGTGATTTTACCAGGGTTACCAGATAATAAAAAATTTATCACTAATCTTAATAGATATAAATATAAATTATGATTAGAAAAAGGAATTAAGATTTATGAGTTTAATGGATTCTCACATGCTAAAACAATTTTGATTGATGATGATATTACTTTATTAGGTAGCATTAATTTAGACCCAAGGGCTTTAAACATCAATTATGAAATATTAAATATAGTTAAGTCTAAAAAATTATTTAGTGAAGTTTATCATGATTTTGAAAAAACTATAAAAATTTCACAATTGATTACAAAAGCTCCAAAACTATCTTTATCATTCAAATCTATTTGTGGTAGACTTATAATAATATTTTTAATATTATTTGAACCATTATTATAAAGAAAATTGATTATGGCAAAATACCGTATGAAACTTGTTTGAGAAAGAATAGAGGAAAACAAATCTTTGTCTTCTTATATTGATCATACTAATCTTAGTCCTGTCGCAACTCCTGAGGATATCAAAAAATTATGTGAAGAAGCAATTAAATACAATTTTGCTTCTGTATGTGTGCATCCTTGCTATGTGAAACTTTGTAAACAACTTTTATCTAAATCAATGGTATTAGTTTGTACAGTTGTAGGTTTTCCGTTAGGTCAAAATAACAAGTATACTAAAATATATGAGACAGTTCTAGCAGCTAATGATGGTGCCGATGAAATAGATATGGTAGCAAATATTAGTGATATCAAAGCAAGAAATACTAAAAAAATTATTAATGAAATCAATGATGTTGTAAAGGCCTCTAAAGGTGGGAGTGTAAAGGTAATTGTTGAAACATCATTATTAAATCATGATGACAAAGAATATATTGTTAAAGTTGTTTCTTTATCTATGGCTAAATTTATTAAGACATCTACTGGTTTTTCATCAAGTGGTGCAAATTTAGATGATGTTAAAATGTGAAAGCAATGAATTGATTCAGTTTTCAGTGATTTAGAAATTAAAGCATCTGGTGGTATTAGAGATTTTAATACTTTTATAAATTTTATTAAAGCCGGTGCTACAAGAATAGGAACTTCTAATGGTGTTCAAATTATATTAAATCAAGATAATAAGGAAGATAAAAAAGAGCCAAAAATACAAGAAAGCACTACCAATAATAATCAACATAAAACAGTTAATCTATTAAAACAAGATAATACTCAAGTAAAGATAAAAAAACCAACTCCTGTTAAGGAAGAGCTTGTTAATAACCAAAAAGAAAAACAAACAAACCCCTAATAAGGAACCTATTGCTGATATTAAAAAAAGTAAAAAAATGAAAATAAAACAAATAGATCTAAATAAATAGTTCCTTTTTATGCTTATATGGTAATAAAAAGCTAAAGATAAATTAAAAAATAATTATTAAATTAAAGTAATATCAATTATTATTTTCTAATATTTATTATCCTTTTATCTTTAGATAAAATATAAATTTTAGCAAACTATTAATTTAATTGCTAATTTAGAAAAATTGTTGTAAAATAATAAAAATATTTCTTATTTGGAGGTATGAAATGGGTGCAGATATTAAAGATAAAAAGAATGAAAATAAAGCTAATGGACCTTTACAACTTTTAATTACTAGAGGAATTATTGTTTTTCCATCAGTAACTACTTCTATACAGATTGGTCGTAAAAAAACCTTATTAACTATCAAAAATTTAAATGAAGGTGATGAATTAATTATAGTTAGTCAAAAAAATCCAGATTTAGACGAAATAACTGTTGATGACATCTACCTTTATGGAACAATATGTAAAATTAAACAGATCACTAAAAATGAAGACGATAGAACATTTAATGTTAAAGGTGTTAAACGAATTAAATTAGTTAAACCATCTTTTAGTGCTAAAACAGGATTTTCTTCTAAGTGAGAAGAGGTAGAAATTAAAAAAGGAAATACCAAGAGAAATGAAATGTTAGTTGATAATATTTTGGAAATAATTGCTAAATATAGTGATGTAGCTAAAAAGAGTAAAGAGATCCAAGAATTTTATACATATGCTTTAGATAATCCAAAATCATTCTCTTCAATTGCTGATTTTGTGATCAATAATCTAAATCTACCATTTAAAAAAGTACAATCATTTTTAGAGTGTGATTCAATAACTGAAAGATTGGAAATTGCCTTTGGTTATTTAGTTGAATTTTTTGATTCAGATAATGCAATTAGAGATGAAGTTGATAATCAAATTAATCGTAAAATGAACGAAAATATTTCTAAACAACAAAAAGAATTTTATTTACGTGAAAGATTAAAAACCGTCAAAGAAGAATTAGGTGAATTAACATCTAAGGAAAATGAAATTGATATAGTTAAGAGAAGATTAAATAACAATCCATATCCTAATGAAATTCGAGAAAAAATATTGTCTGAATTATCTAAGTATGAAGCAGCAATGAGTTCTAATGAATCAAGTATTACTAAAACATATATTGATTGATTATTAGATTTACCTTGATGACAAGAATCTGAAGATAATAAAGATCTAAAAGAAGTTGAAAAAATATTAAATAAAAATCATTATGGAATTGATAAAGTAAAAGAAAGAATTTTAGAATTTCTAGCTTTAAAAACAAAAAACAAAAATGCTCATGGACCTATTTTATGTCTAGTAGGTCCTCCTGGTGTTGGTAAAACATCACTTGCTCGTTCTATTGCTGAGGCATTAAATAAAAAATATATAAAAGTATCACTTGGTGGTGTAAAAGATGAAGCTGAAATTAGAGGTCATCGTAAAACTTATATTGGAGCAATGCCAGGTAGAATAATTAAAGGAATGAAAAAAGCTGGAGTTATCAATCCGTTATTTTTATTAGATGAAATTGATAAAATGGCAAATAGTCAAAAAGGGGACCCTGCTTCAGCTATGCTTGAAGTTTTAGACCCAGAACAAAATGCTCATTTTTCAGACAACTATATTGAAGAAGATTATGATTTATCAAAAGTAATGTTTATGGCTACTGCTAATTATTACAAACAAATTCCATATGCATTAATTGATCGTTTAGAAATTATTGAATTGAATTCTTATACAGAACAAGAAAAGTTAGAAATAGCTAAACGTCATTTAATTCCAAAAGCTATGAAAGAATCTTTAATTACAAATTTAAAATGAGATGATGAGGCAATTAGAATAATTATCAATCATTATACTCATGAAGCTGGTGTTCGTGAGCTAGAACGTCAAATTCAAAAAATAGCTCGTAAGTATGTAGTCAATGAATTAAAAGGTAATTCTTTACCGACTAAAATAACTAAAGAACAAGTTCGAGAATATTTAGGTAAAATTATCTTTGATGTTACTTTAAAAGATAAAGAAAGTATTCCTGGAATTGTTAATGGAATGGCTTATACTAGTACAGGTGGTGATTTATTACCAATTGAATGTACCTTTTCAAATGGAAAGGGAAAAGTGTTTATCACTGGAAATCTAGAAAAAACTATGAATGAATCAGTATCTGTTGCCCTTGGTTATGTAAAAGCAAATGCTGAAAACTTTGGCATTGATCCTAAAAAGTTTAATGAAATCGATATTCATGTCCATGTGCCTTCTGGTGGTATACCAAAAGATGGTCCAAGTGCTGGTGTAGCAATTACTAGCGCTATTATTTCAAAATTAAAAGATGTTCCAGTTAAAACAAATATTTCTATGACTGGTGAAATAACATTAAGAGGAAAAGTAGGTATCATAGGTGGTGTCAAAGAAAAAGTTATTTCTGCTCACCGTGCAGGCGTTAGAGAAATTTTCTTACCTATTGATGATGAACGTTTCCTAGAAGAAATTCCAAAAGATATTTTAAAGGATATTAAGATTCATTTAGTAACTCAATACAAAGAAATTTATGATCAATTATTTTAAGTTAAAATGTACAACCATAGTTTAATAGAAAAAAAATGACAAAAATATTGAAAAGATAATGGAACTTTTGGAGTTACATATGATCCTAAAAAGCCAAAATTTTATGTCCTAGATATGTTTCCATATCCCTCTGGTAGCGGATTACATGTTGGTCATCCAAAAGGTTATACAGCTACTGATGTTATTAGTCGTTATAAAAGATTAAATAATTTTAATGTTTTGCATCCTATTGGTTGAGATGCTTTTGGTTTACCTGCTGAACAATATGCAATTAAAACAAATAATCATCCAAATGAATTTACTATTAAAAATATTGATAATTTTCGTAACCAATTAATTAAGTTTGGTTTTGATTATGATTATTCAAAAGAGATTAATACTTCTGAACCAAAATATTACAAATGAACACAATGAATTTTTACTAAATTATTTGAACATGGTTTAGCAGAAATTAAAGATATTGATGTTAATTGATGCGAAGATTTAAAAACAACATTATCAAATGAAGAAGTTAAAGTAGATAACAATGGACATTTAGTATCTGATATTGGTAATTTTTTAGTAGTTAAAAAACCAATGCGTCAGTGAGTATTAAAAATAACTTCTTATGCTGACAAACTATTAGATGGTTTAAATGATTTAGATTGACCAGAATCATTAAAAAGTTTACAAAGAAATTGAATTGGAAAAATGCAAGGTCATGAAATTGAATTTGCAGTTAAAAACAGCAAAGCTAAAATTAAAATCTTCACGACCAGATTAGATACTATTTTTGGTGTCACTTTTTTATGCATTAATCCTAAACATTCATTTGCTAAAAGCATCATTAACAATGATAAAAATATTAAACAATTCATTGAAGAATATGAAAGAAAATCGAATCGTAATATTTTAATTGAACAAGATAAAAAAGGAATTTTCACAAATCATTATGCAATTCATCCAATTACTAAAAAGTTAATTCCAATTTGAATTGCTGACTATGTCTTAGAAAATGTTGGACAAGGAGCTATTATGGGAGTTCCTGCTCATGATGAAAGAGATCAAAGCTTTGCTAAAAAATATCAATTAAATATTATTGATGTTATTGATAAAAACGGAAAGTACATTAATAGTGATTTTATCAGTAATACAAATCAAGAAGGTGCAATTTTAAAACTTGTTAATTTTTTTAAGAAAGAAAAATTGTTTATTAAAGCAACTACTTCATATAAATTAAAAGATTGAGTTTTTTCTCGACAACGATATTGAGGGGAACCTTTTCCAATTTTATTTGATGAAAAAGGAAAAATTATTTGTGATGAAAATTTACCAGTTTTATTGCCAGATACTTATGACTTTAAACCAAGTAGTGATGGTAAATCACCATTACAAAAAATATCTTCCTTCATTAATGTTGAAATCAATAATAAGAAGTATACAAGAGATTCCAATACTATGCCACAATGAGCAGGGTCTTGTTGATATTATTTGGCTTACATTTTAAAAGATAATGATGATTATGTTGATTTAAACTCAAAAGAAGCTTATAAGTTATTTCAGGAATGACTACCAGTTGATATTTATATTGGTGGTCAAGAACATGCTGTATTACACCTTTTGTATGCTCGTTTCTGACATCGTTTTTTATATGATATTAAGATTGTTCCAACAAAAGAACCATTTTTAAAAATTATTAATCAAGGAATGATTTTAGGTGAAAATGGTGAAAAGATGTCTAAATCAAAAGGCAATGTTATTAACCCGAATGAAATTATTAACTCCCATGGTGCTGATGCATTAAGATTATATGAATTATTTATGGGTCCTATCACAGCAACTCTTCCTTGAAAAGAAGAAGGAATCAATGGTGTTAGAAAATGATTAGATCGTGTTTATCGTTATTTTATTGAAGTAGATAAAATAATAGTTTCTAAAAGCAATGATAAGGATTTAGAATTTGAATATCATAGTTTTATTAAGAACATCACTAATAATATTGAGAATCAACAATTCAATTTAGCCATTAGTGACATGATGATTTTTATTAATGCACTTTATAAAACTAAGCAAGTACCTAAATTATACCTAGATAGTTTTCTAATTATATTAAGTTGTTTTGCTCCTCACTTAGCTGAAGAATTATGATCATTATTAGGCAATAAGAATTCAGTTTGCTTACAAGCATTTCCAAAGTACGATGAGAAATTATTAGTAAAGTCAAATATTAATATCCCTTTTCAAATTAATGGAAAAACAAAAGTTGTACTTTCAATACCGATTGATGCTTCACAAGAACAAGTGATAAAAATTATTGAAGCAAATGATAAAATCCAAATTTTAATTGCAAATAAAAAAATAATTAGAAAAATTTTTGTTAAAAATAAGATAATAAACTATCTAATTAAATAGGAGAATTAATTATGTCTGAATATAATGAAACAACAAAATTTTGTACAATCGAAGATGTTTTAGAAGATAATTGATATGAAATATTAGAATGTAACAATCAATCATCACAAGCAGAAATTGAAGCTAATTATAAACGATTAGCAAAGATGTATCATCCAGATAAAAACAAATCTCCTGATGCACTTCATAAATTTTATAAGATATTAAATGCTTACCAAATTTTATCTGATGTTGAAGTACGAGCATTTTATGACTATGAATCAAATAATGATGAATATCGTAATAATTTTCGTTTTCATGCAATTGAAAATATTATTAGCTTTAAAAACTATATAGATGATTGTGTTTCTAATATGATTAGTAATCAAACCTTTGATGATGCTATTTGAGAAAAGATTAAATACAAAGTTTTAGATCCTGACAATAAAACTGAATTTAACAGAAACAAAAATATTGTTGGTGTTTTAGATATTACAAGAAATGCTTTAAATAAAGGCTCAAGAATCGCTTTTCCACTTTACCGTTTAAAAACATGTGGTGTATGTCGTGGATTTGGGAAAATCGGAGTTGACGAAAGAACCATTTGTTATAATTGTGGCGGTTATGGCATTGAAGAGGAAAGAATTTTTGTATATGTTGAAATTCCAAAAAATTATAACTACAAGAAAAAATTAATAATTCCTGGTAGAGGACACAAATTACCTATTTCAATTGGTGATCTTGTTTTAACTATTAATCCAGTAAATCGTTTATCAATGAAAACTAAGATTTTTCAAAGTAGTTTTAGAAATCGTAAATTTAAGACAGATAATTTGGAATAATTTATAGAAAGGTTTATTTATGTCTGAAAGTAAAAGAGATTATTATGATGTTTTAGGTGTTAGTCGTTCAGCTTCTACTAGTGAAATTAAAAAAGCTTTTAGAACTTTAGCAATGAAGTATCACCCTGATCGTAACAAAGCGCCTGATGCAACTGAAAAATTTCGTGAAATTAATGAAGCATATGAAGTCTTAAGTGATGATAATAAAAGAAAAATTTATGATCAATTTGGCCATGATGGCTTAAATAATAGTGGATTCTCATCAGAAAACATTAATCCTTTTGATATTTTTAATCAATTTTTTGGTGGTGGATTTACATCGAGCTTTGAAGATGCTTTTGACGGTGAAGATTTATTCTCCTCTATTTTTGGAGATTTTGGTAGTTTCAGTTTTTCCACTGGCCCAAACATGTCTAGAAAATCAAGGAATAATCAAAATGACCCTAATATTTATGTACGAATAGTAATTGATTTTAAAACATCTGTTATGGGTGGTCAACAAGAAATTTCCTTTGATTGAATTTATGATTGTGAAAAATGTAAAGGCTCTGGCGCTGATTCTCCAAATGATATTAAAGAATGTACAACATGTTCTGGTAGTGGATTTAAATTATATGAATCACGTTCAATTTTCGGAGTTCAAAGACAAAAAGTTGTTTGTAATACATGTAATGGTAAAGGAAAAATACCAACAACAAAATGTAGCAAATGTAATGGTAAAGGTCTAATTCAAGAAAGAAAAAATGTAAAAGCAAATATTCCTGCCGGTGTACGTGATAATGAAGTTTTAAAAGTTCCAGGTAAGGGCAATCAGATCAACGGTGTTAAAGGAGATTTATTAATTCATGTTAACATCAAGAAGTCTAAGTATTTTGATAGAATCGGAAATGATCTTTTTACAGTAGTCATTATTGATCCAGTTACTGCTATTACTGGGGGCAACATTAAGATAGCTACTCCTTATGGAATAATAGAGCATAAATTACCTGCTGGGACTAATTTTGGAGAAAGAATTACAATTGCAAATTATGGGATTAAAAATAATAATGCTAGTAAAACAAAAATTTTTGGTTCTAAATCAAATGGTAATTTAATTTGTGAAATAAGATATATAATGCCAAAATACAATAAGAGTGAATTGAAAAATTTAGAAGAATTTAAAAGAAATGATGATAATGAGATTATAAATTATAATAGTAAAGTACTAAAGGAGTTTGAATAACATGGAAACTAAATCTAGTAAAAAACAAGTAGTTAAAACTACTGCTAAAAATACTAATAAAAAATCAACAGTTAAAAAGTCAACAAGTAAAAAAACTAATTCTAAGTTAACTAGTGCTAAACCAACCTTGAATAAGATTCCAATGGTAGAAGTGGGTGTAGTTGATGCCAATAACATTTCTTATGTACGTCCTTTTGAAAATCAACATCACACTCCAAGTAGAACACAAGTTTTTCGTGAAGAAATTTCTTCATTAAAAAAATTAAATTTAGAAAGTGATCAAGAAATTAAAAATTTAATTCAAAATAATGAAATATTAGAAGAGCAAAACAAAAAAAATGAAACAGAAATTCTAAATTTTAAGAATAGAGTTGCAAAATTAGAACACGATTTAAATGATAGTTATAAAAAGAATCAAAACCTAGTTAATGAATTGAATACTATTATTGCCAACAATAAAAATTTAAAAAATCAATTATCACAACTAGAAGAGAATAATAAAATATTAAATGAGCAATTTAAAAATGTCCAAACTGAACTAAAATCAAAAATTAATGTTGAACAAGAACAAACTCCACCTCCTCCTTCGAACAATGGTCCTAAACCTGAAAATTGAGAATCTATCAAAAATCAATTAGAAAAACAAATAATACAGTTAAATAAAGCTTTAGAAGATGAACGACAACAAATGATAAATAAATTACAAATAAAATCAAAAGAAGCGCAAAAATTGGTCGATGATAAATTGGATGAATTAGAAAAGAAAAAACAAGATGAACTTGCTCAATTAAAGTCAAAAGTTAACGAGGAAGTTATTTGCCAATTCTTAGATCCAATTTTGCTTTTAGACCAGACAATAGAATCAAGTGCTAATAATAGCGCTATATATAACTATTTACAAGGCTTTAAAATGATTGTTAATATGTTTAAAGACAAATTATCAATGTTAGGTACAGAAGAAATAGTAGTTAATGTGGGTGATACATTCAATGAAAACTGAATGGCAGCTTTTGATGCAATTCATGATCCTAAGTATCCACCTAACATTGTTTTAAAAGTTGTTTCTAAAGGCTATGCATTAAAGGGAAAAGTTATCAAATATACTTCTGTAGTTGTTTCTAAATAAAATAACTAATGTTTAAACTTGTTCACCATTTAAAGAAAAACGTGATGCTGAATTTATTTTAACTTTTATAATTTCTCCTGGCTTAGCTTTACCCTTGAAATTGACAACTTTTCATTGTGGCGAATAACCAGTTAATTTTTCATTATTTGTTTTTGATTCCCCCTCAACTAAAACATCAATAACTTGATTAATGTATTTTTTGTTATTTTCAGCAGCATATTTTTTCACTAACTCATTTAAAGCTTGTAATCTTTGCTTTTTAACTTCTGGTTTAATATCATCACTCATGCTTGCAGCTGGTGTACCTTCTCTAGGAGAAAAAATAAATGTATATGCATTATCAAACTTAATATCATTATATAAATCTAATGTTGCCTGAAAATCATCATCACTTTCATTTGGGAATCCGACAATAATATCAGTTGAGATAGCAGCATGTGGTATTTGTTTTTTGATGTATGATATTTTTGCTTTATAATCATCAATTTTCATTTCACGATTCATTTTTTTTAAAATGTGTTCTGAACCAGATTGTATTGGTAAATGAAAATAAGGCATAATATTTGGATATTCCTTACAAATATCAATTATTTTACTATTTCAGTTTCAGGGATTAGAAGTGGCAAATCTAATTCTTTTAATTTTAGTTTGAGCAATTAATTTTAGTAAAGCTGCAAAATCAATTTTTTCTTCTAAATCAATTCCATATGAATTAACATTTTGTCCTAATAAGGTTATCTCTTGATAACCTCTTTTAATAAGATCATCGACTTCAGCTAAGATATCTTCTTTTAATCTTGAACGAATTTTGCCTCTGGTATATGGGACAATACAATAGCTACAAAACTTATCACAACCATACATAATATTTACTCAAGCTTTAATTTTATTATCCCTACTATTTGGAATGTTTTCGATAATATCTCCTTCTTGAGATCAAACATCTATTACCATTTGTTTTTCTAATTTAAGGTTCTTTAAAATTTGTGGTAATCTATGGATATTATGAGTGCCAAAGATAAAGTCAACATATTGGTATTTATTTAGAATTTTGTTAACTACTTTTTCACTTTGACTCATACAACCACTCATACCTAAAATCATATTTGGGTTTTTTTGTTTTGATTTTTTTAATAAACCTAACTCTCCAAAGACTTTATTCTCTGCATTCTCTCTAATTGCACATGTATTTAAAATTACTAAATCAGCTGACATAATATCATCAGTACTTGAAAATTTCATTTTTTCTAAAACACCTTTGATTGTTTCACCATCCCTAACATTAGATTGGCATCCATATGTACGGATATAGTAAGTTTTATGCTTGCCAAAATCTGACATATCATCATCAATTTTAAACTCATCTCTTTTTATCACTGCTTTTTTAATTCTTTTGCGAGCTTGAACAATATTTGGTAAATTTTGCTTTTTTATATCTTTTTTATCCATAAATTATAAATATTTTGTTAATTCCTTTACCTTATCTAAATCTTCTCATTTTACATTCAAGTCTTCTCGACCAAAATGTCCATAAGTAGCTAAAGGAAAATATTTAGTATTTTTAAGATTTAAATGTTTAATCATTCCATGGATGGAAAAATCAAAAGTTTCTAATATGGCTTTAGTGATTTTTTTGTTATCAATTTTATTAGTATTAAATGTTTCAATGAAAATAGCAATTGGTTCAGTCATTCCGATTCCATATGCTATTTGAATTTCACATTGATCAGCTAATTTAGCAGCAACAACATTTTTAGCAATATATCTAGCAAAATAAGCACCACTACGATCAACTTTAGTGTAATCTTTTCCACTAAATGCTCCACCACCATGTCTAGCAACACCACCATATGTATCAACAATAATTTTTCTTCCAGTTAAACCTGTATCTCCAATTGGACCACCAATTACAAATCTTCCAGATGGGTTAATTATTTTTTTAAAATCCTTATTTAATTTAAATTGTTTAACAACTTCATCAATAATATTTTTACTTATAAAATTTTTAAACCTTTTTTCATTGTATTTTTCATCATGTTGAATTGACATTAAAATTGTATGAATTTTTGGATTTTTTATATCACTATAATCAATAGTTACTTGACTTTTCATATCTGATTTTGCTCATTTAAATTTCTTATTTTTTCTTAACTTTTCAGCTAACTTAACTAAATGATGAGCTATTTCAACTGACAAGGGCATATAGTTTTTAGTTTCATTAGTAGCAAAGCCATAAACAATTCCTTGATCTCCCGCACCAATTGTCTTATTGTTCTTATTAATAGCCTGGTTAATATCAGGCGATTGGTTATTAACATTTGAAATAATGGTAAAATCATTTTCATCATATCCTAATGGTTTAATCACACTTCAAGCAGATTGAACAATATCAACATAAGATTTAGTTGTGATTTCTCCTCCTATGACTATTAAATGATTTGATGCAAAAACTTCGCATGCAACTTTTGAATCCTTATCGTTTCTTAAACATTCATCTAAAATAATATCAGATATTTGATCACAAATTTTATCTGGATGGCCCGCACCAACAGATTCACTTGTTATTAATTTTTTTCCACTGATATTACAATTCATAATGTAGTTATTATAATTCAACAATTTTAAAATTTAGATAATTGTACTGCTTTAATTGTTTTTAAATATATTTTTTTAGATAAAAAAATAAATATGTATCAAATTTAAAAATAATAATGATTTGAGAAACTTGAAAAGATTATCATAGTGTGTTATAAACTTAATATATTATGAAAAATAATTTTAAAAATAATATTGTTGTCAAACAAGATGGTTATACATTAAAGAATGAAAATGGTGTAGTAAAGCACTACACAAAGAAGATGTCAGGTTTTAAAAATGGATATGAATTTGTAAGTTATAGTAGTACCACTTATATAGATTACAATGGTGATTTTGATTTAAATTTTGATTCACAAAGGTGAAATGATTCTAGTATAGATATTAATGAAGATAACAACTTAATAGAAGGTCATATAAATAGTAATAAGCAAATATCTTATAATCGTAAAAAAATAAAATAATTGTTTTAAATAAATTATTTATACTAATGTTTTAAAGTTGTAATTTTATTCTGTTTTTAACTGTTTTTAGTAGTAAATGATAAACCATTAAAAACCTTTTAAATTGTTGATAAAATTGTTCTATAATTTTAAAATATGGATTTTAAAAAATATTATGATAAATATTTAAATTCTAGTGGTTCTGTTAGTGAAGAAATTATTGAGAAAGCTCTAATTTATCACTTATGTCATAAATTAAATTATTCTTATAGAGAAGACATAAAGGATTCTTTGCAATTAAAGCAAAATTTTAGAGAGAAATACGAAAGATTAAATTCTTATAAATTCAATGATGAGGAATTTGAAAAATTTTGAACTACATTTAATTCTGGAGATATATTTAAAAGATTTGAAATATTGCAAAAAGATTTATATGAACCAAAGGATAAAAACGGGAAAATTACAAGACAATTAAAATTTTTTGACTATGAAAATATTGAAAATAATTCTTTTGAGATTGTAAATCAATTATGAACAAAAAACAAAAATAATGAAAATAACAGATTTGATATTAATTTACTAATTAATGGAATTCCAATTATCCACATAGAATTAAAAAGAGAAAACAAGAATTTAGAAGATGCATGTAAACAAATAATTTCTTATAAAGAAATACAAGCAATTTCTGATTTTTTTAACTATACAAAATTGTTTATCTATTCAAATGGTACAAGTACTAGATATTTTGTTAATAATCCTCATAATTTCGAAAAACATCAAAATCTTTCATTTGAATGAACAGATAAAAAAAATGAAAAAATTAATGAGATATTAAAATTTTCAACTTGTTTTTTAAAAAAAGAATTTTTACTAGATTTTATTAAAAATTATTTTGTTATTGATAAGAAGAAAAATGATATTAAGGTCTTTAGGTCATATCAATATCATGCATCTAATGAAATTATTAAAAAGATCAAGAATAATCAGTTAACAAACAAACAAAAATCTGGATATGTTTGACATTCAACTGGTTCAGGAAAAACTATGACATCTTTTAAGGTTTGTGAAATTCTTTCTTGTTTAAAAGAAATTGATTTAACTATTTTTTTAATTGATAGACAAGATTTAAATACACAAACAGTAAATGTATTTCAATGTTTTTCAAATAATAAAAATCTTGTTCATAATGCAACAAATACAAATGATTTGATTGAATTAATGCTAAGTAAAAATTCAAATAGAAAAATCATTATTTCCACTATTCAAAAATTAAATAATGCAATTAGAAACTCTGATAAATCAAGATTAAAATCAATATCAAATAAAAAAATTGTTTTTATGGTCGATGAAGGACATAGATCTCAAGTTGGAGAAATGAGAAAAAATATTGACAAATTCTTTACTAATTCAATTAATATTGCTTTTACAGGAACTCCAATTTTTGATGAAAATTCATTAGATGGAAAAACTACAAAAAATATATTTGGAGAAGAAATTCATAGATATACAACATATGAAGCAATCAAGGATAAAAATGTAACAGACTTTGTTTTCAATTTTGCTCAATCTATAAAATTAGATTTTGACTCTTCAAGTATTATTTATCAGGATGAATTAGATGATGAATTAGAAGGAAATGAATATATAGAAATTGATCAAGGAAAAATTGATGCAGTAGTTGATTATATAGATAAACATTATGATATGTACACAAGAAATAAAAAATTTAATACAATGCTCGCTTGTTCAACTATTTTGGAAGCAATATCTTATTATGAAACTTTTAGAAAGAATACTAAATTAAGATGTGCTATTGTTTATACAGCTAATAAGTCTGACTATACAAAAAATAGAGAAATATCCCTAAAATCCTATAATTTCTTGTTAGAAAGAATTCAGGAATATAACGAAACTTGAGATATTACTTCATTCAATAAATACAAATCATCAATTCAAAATGATTTTTCAGATGAAAATAAGAGAAAATATGATTTACTAATTGTTGTTTCAATGTTATTAACAGGATTTGATTCGCCGATTACAAATACTTTGTTTTTAGATAAACAATTACATTATCAATCATTAATTCAAGCAATTAGTAGAACAAATAGGATATATCCAGGAAAAGAATCAGGATATATTGTATCTTTTAAGACATCAAAAGAAGATGTTCACAAAGCTTTTGCTTTATATACATCTGGAGGGTTAAACACTCCATTAGGTGAATGAAGAATATTTGAATATAAAGATTTAGAAAATGAGTTCAATAAAGCTATTAATAATTTACTTGAAAAATTTCCAAATCCTGAAATGGTTTCAAGTATTAGTGTACAAGAAGAAGAATTATGCTATGAATTTATAGACAAATTTAAAAAAGTTATGAAGGCATTTAATAAAATTAAGCCATGTCCAGAATTTAATTGAAACAACTTTAAATTAACTCAAAGAGATTTTGATAAATTTAAAGGAGAATTCAATAGAATAGGCGAAACCTCAAAAAATATTAATGTTATTTATGTTTATAATGATTATCAAATTGTCGATTTAGAAAGAGTTGAATTTAATGTTGATTATTTAAAACATTTATTAGATGAATTCTTGAAAAAGCCATTTAAAAATGAAAGTGATTTTGAAAAATTTAGAAACGAAAAAGTTCAAAAGGCAACATCAGAAAAAGATAAAGAAATCTTGGTTGGATTTTTACAATATGAGAGATTTAGAAATATCAAAACCTTTGATGATGTGATCAAGGCATGAAATACTTATATTTTAAATTTAATCAAATCAACAGAAGAAAAGGCTATTTTGAAATGAAAAACAACAAAAAGCATCATTCATGATTTAATTAAAGAATTAAGAATTAAAAATAATCGATTAGATGCTGAATATATTGAAAATGCACTTCCAAACTATATAGATGGATATTTAGATGGCAAATATGAATTTAAAATAAATGATGTAAATAAAATTGTTAGAAAATAAAGAACTTTAGAAGAAATGTCTGATTTAAAAATAATATAGAGTTTCTGTTCTGTAAAAAAAAAACAAAACTTTATTTTTTATGTTATATTTTATTTGTAGGGGGTTTTCTATGAATAAATTAATAGATATTGCTGATGTATCTATAGGAATATTAAAAAACAGATATGAATGTAAACCATTTGATAAAAAACAAGTTATTTATAATATGGTTAATTATAGAAGTATTTCTGAAGAAACTTCTATTACATCTATAAAATTTATAAGTAATTCAGAAATCGATCAAATATTTTTCACAAAAGAAAATGACATCTTAATTAAATTATTTCCTCCTATATCAATAACAAAAATTGGAAAAAATAATGAGAATTTATTAGTTTCATCTAATGTTGTTATGGTTAGAGCTAAAAAAATTGAACCTAATTTATTGTATTTTTTATTGAAAACAAAATTGAAATACTTTAATCAATTAATGGATGGTTCAATTGTTAGGTCTTTAAATGTTAAATCGATAAAAGACATTACCTTTATTGAAAATTTGAATAATAAGAATTTAATAAAAAGGGCTATTTTAAATGAATTATTTACAAAGAAAATAGTTCTTGAGAATAAGAAAATACAATTAATAAAAAAACAACAAATATTTTATACATTGAAAGGAGATAGATAATGCCAACAAATTTAGAAAATGCACTATGAAAAGTTGCAGATAAAATAAGAGCTGAATCTTCTATGAAAGTTAATGAATCTCAGCCTTATATTATTGGTTTTTTATTTTATAAATTTTTATCTGAAAAAATGGAAAAAGAAATTCTTGAAGCTTCAAAAGGAAAGGTTGAATATAGAAACTTAAATAATGATAAAAATATTTATGAAAAAACAAAAAAAGTAATGATTGATAGATTGGGATATTTTATTGAATATAAAGAAACATTTCACTCAGTATTAGAAGATTGTCAGTTCAATCCTGAAAATTTAATTGAAAGGTTGCAAGTTGCTTTTAAAAGCATTGAAGACTCAACATTAGGTCAAGAATCTTCAAAAGAATTTAATGGTTTATTTAGTGATATTGTCTTAGATGCAAAAGTGTTAGGTCAAAATTCAATAGAAAGAGCTGAAAATCTTTTGAGCATTATGAAAGAATTAGATATTCCGGAATTAAACATTAATAATATGGATAATGATGTTCTAGGAGATACATATGAATTTCTAATTGGAAAATTTGCAGCTGAATCAGGAGAAAAAGCAGGAGAATTTTACACCCCAGCATTTGTTTCAAATTTATTAATGAAATTAGTTACAAATAATGTAAAAGAAGCAACATATGTATATGATCCAACTTGTGGTTCTGGTTCTTTGCTTGTAAAAGCAAGAAATTATCTTGAAAAATATGGAAAATTATTAGGTCAAGAAAAATCAACATCAACATATAATATGGCAAGAATGAACTTATTTTTGCATGGTGTTAAATATAAAGATTTTCAAATAGAAAATGGTAATACATTAATAGATAATAAATTTGAAGATCTAAAAGAACAAATTGATTTAATAGTAGCAAATCCTCCATTTTCACAAGATTGAAAACCAGAAGAATTGAAAGAAGATCCAAGATTTAGAGATTATCCTAAAATGGCTCCTAAATCAACAGCTGATTTTGCTTTTATTCAGCATATGATTTATATGCTAAAAGAGGGTGGTAAATGTGGGGTAATCGTTCCACATGGAGTACTATTTAGATCTAATGCTGAATATGAAATTAGGAAGTATTTAGTAGGATTTAAAAAATATTTAAGAGGTGTTATTGGTTTACCTGCAAATATGTTTTTTAATGCCTCGATTCCTACATGTATTTTAATTTTTGAAAAGAAAACATTTGATGAACCAATAATGTTTATTGAAGCTTCAAAAGAATTTGTTAAAGCTAAAAATAAAAATCAAATGAGTAATGAAAATGTTGAAAAAATTGCTAATACATTTAATAATAAAAAAGAAATAGATAAATTCTCTCGTTTAGTTTCCTTAAAAGAAATAGAAGAAAATGATTTTAATTTAAATATAACTCGTTATATTGATACATTTGAAGATGAAGAAGAAATTGATATAAACGAAGTTAATAGACAATTAAAAGAAATTGACAAAGAACTGGAAGAAACTGAAAAAGAAATCCAAAAAATGATTTCTGAATTGGTGGAGAGTAAATAAATGATTAAAAATAAACAAGATTTCATTAATAATGTAAATCAAAATCATGAATATTTTTTGAGTAATAAAAATTTTTTTAAAAACAAATGAGAAATTAATTTTATTTTTTATTACAATTCTATTTTCACATTATTATGTAAGAAAATTATTGATAGTGAATACTCTGATGAATTTTGAAATAATCTTATTCAACGTAGTATCAAAAATAAAGAAGAATACATTTTACTTTTTTCTTTTGAAATAGGGTTTCTTAATGAAAAATTATATAATAGAATAATGAATTTACGTTTAATAAGAAGCGAAAATACAATAACGCATCCAATAAATACTTTTTTGAATTTTAGTTTTGAAGAATATGAAAAAGAAGCTCAAAATATTTTTCAACTTATAAATGAAAAAAAATATGAACATAAACTTAATAAAGTGAACAT
>JAZOSV010000003.1:0-5555 GCA_045657345.1 Mycoplasma sp.
GCATACTCAAAAGTAATTGATAATGCTTCTTAATAAGAAATTATCAATGCTTTAAAATCAGGTATTCAACATTTTGTAGATATTGGCATTAAAATCAAGACGATTCAAACTGATAATGCCATGATGTTTAAGGGCAATAATTTTATTTCATCAGAAAGCTATATCAATTTTTTAAGAAATAAAAACATTATTAGAAGATTAATTGCTTTAAATGTATCACAAGCAAATAAGTATGTAGAAAGATTGCATTTAACAATAGATAAAAAATGCTCAACTAGATTAGTAAAAACCAAAACACTTGAGAAAGCAAAAAATATTATTAATGAGTTTATGGAAGAATATAACAATTGTAGATATCATTATTATTCTAAATTAGAAAAAATAAAAGGAATTAGTTATGTGGAAGGGTATATGAAACCAATTAATGCTATTAAATCATTATATAATTATGGGTAGAAGTGGCTTGTTCAATAAGATGGTCTATTAAACACAGATTTAAAATAAATAGATTAAAACATATTTTTATTGTATAATTATATTAAACTTATATATATAAGTGTTCTATATATGTTGTTAAATAAATCATTATGAGGAAAAATTGCAATCATTGGTGGCATTGCTTTAACTGCAGGTATTGTAGTTGGCGGCTACTTTGGTGTCTCACAATTAAATAGATTTAATAGTTATTATGTGATTCCAAGTGATGATAGCTCTCGAGGATTTATTAATGCATATAAAAATGCGGTTTATAATGGTGCACAAGCTATTTTAGCACCAGGATATACACATAAAGATCCAATAAATCAATCTTTTGTTGAATATCATGATTTTTTTAAGAATACTGGTTTCTTGCTATTTGATGAGAAATTTTCTAAATCAGACGCTGCTGCTAGAAATTCTTGATCAATAACTTTTAGATCAGATTTAGGTTCATTACAAGTAGGTATAGCTACTGGTATGTTGTTAAATCAATATCAAGATGTTTTTTATAACGATGGAAAATTAACATATGGTATTTATGGTGGTTTACCCTTTTCATCTGTAACTTCTTTTATGGGCGGCTTTCAAAAAGGAATTCAATGATTTAATGAAAAATTTACTCAGGCCCCAAACAATAAATTTTTAAGTTTAGATGGAACAAGAGAAATTGAGTATAAACCAATTGAAATGGTAGCTTCTGATATTGGTTATTTTGCTGGTGGATTTGGGCCAAGTAATGGTTCAGCTATTTCTTATAATTTATTGAATAAAAATGCAGATGTGATAATGCCAGTAGCAGGTCCACAAATATGAACTATTTTAGAACAAATTAATAAATTAAATAAAAAATGTTTATTAATTGGAGTTGATTCAGCTATTGAAGAAGATCCTTTAAATAAAGTATTAACCTTTAAAAGTAAATATGGTGAAATTGGTAATGGAAAATTTGTGCAATTTTCTTCTGTTAAAAATTTAGCTCTAGCTACTAATAAGGCTTTACAAATTATTAATAATGGAAATGTTGTACCTAAAACACATGAAGGCGAAGATTATTATTTTAAAAATTTTGCTTCAAATGATGGAATTGGAGGTTTTGGAACAGTAGCAGTTGGTGATATTGCAAATGGTTGTGTTGGCATCTCTAATGAGGGAAAAAAATACCTGGATAAAGCATTAGAATTAACTAATAGTACTGATCCAAGTTTAGATGAAAAATATAGTGATGTTAATGAGATGTATTTTGAGGATGAAAAAGGTCAAAAATGAAATTATGGAGAGGCACCATTTGGTTTGAGCCAAGAATTTGTTGATTTATATGATGGTGAGGATCGAAGTAAAATACTAAATTTAAAAGAATTTATTAAAGCTAATCATCAAGAAGATAAAGCTAAAATTAAAGTTGTGGTTTCATCTACTACTTCTATCTTGTTAGATAGCTCATTTACACAGTCTTGTTATGTTGGTTTATTGAATTTTTTAAAAAGCTTGAATATTAATATCCCAAGTCCAACTACTTTAGCTTCAGGAGGTCATAAATAATGTTAAAACAAAAGACAACAACTCCTAATAACGAATATGCTGTTGAGATGATTAATATTTGCAAAAGTTTTTTGAATGGAAAAGTAATTGCTAATGATAATATTTGCCTACGTGTTAAAAAGAATGAAGTTCATGCTATTATTGGTGAAAATGGTGCTGGAAAATCAACACTAATGTCAATTTTATTTGGAATTTATTATCCTGATTCTGGAACTATAAAAATCAATGGTAAAAATGTTTATTTCAGTTCTGCTAAAGATGCTAGTGACGTCGGCTTAGGAATGGTACACCAACATTTTAAATTAGTTTCAAATTATTCAGTATATGAAAACATTATTTTAGGTTCAGAGGATGCTAATAAATTTGGAATTTTAAATACTATTAAAAGTAAAGAAAAAATTCAATCATTAATCAATCAATATCAATTTAATTTAAATGTTAATGCAAAGGTGTCAAATTTAACAGTTGGACAAGAACAAAAAACAGAAATTTTAAAACTACTTTATCGTGATTCAAATATTTTGATTTTTGATGAACCAACTGCTGTTTTATCACCAGATGAAATAGAACAATTTTTACAAATGATTAGAAAACTCAAAGAAGAAGGAAAAACAATTATTATCATTACTCACAAATTTACAGAAATAAAGTCAATAGCTGATCGTGCTACTGTGATTAGATTAGGAAAATATATTACTGATTTTAATGTTAAAGATAAAACAGTCCAAGAAATGGCTAATTTAATGGTTGGTAAAGAAGTTTCAATTATTAAAAATGAAAATAAAAAATCTTTTGGCAAAGAAGTTCTAAGTGTTAAAAATTTAAAGATAAATAAAAGTTCATTACCAAACAATTTTTTATTTAATATTAAATATCCTGAAGTTAAACAACTAAGAGAGTTAACAATTCAAAATATTAAATTAAATCATAATATTAAACATAGCATTGATTTAGAAAATTCAATTGTACTTAAAAATGAAATTGATTCTAAGATTGAAAATCTAAAAAAATCTTTTAGAAAACGTAATTGAAATGAAATTAATAATTTTGTTAAAAGGATTGAACAAACTAGCGATATAGAAAATATTTTATTTAAAAAATGAAATGAAAAAAAGATTAGTAATTTATCACATAAAATGGCTACTAAAAAAAATGTAATTTGAAATTTTAACAATGAATTTAGCAAGAAAAATAAGAATAGCTCTATTGATTTTAAAATTCATGAAGGAGAGGTTTTTGCTATTGCTGGTGTTGAGGGGAATGGACAGTCAGAATTAGCATTAATCATTTCTGGTATGTTAAAAAACAAAACAGCAGTTATTAAATTATTAGATACTGATATTTCAAATAAATCAATTAAAAAAAGATATTATGCCGGAATATCTCATGTGCCTGAAGATCGTCATAAATATGGACTAATTTTAGATGAACAAATATATATGAATTTAGTATTAAATCGTATTAATGATTATCCAAATTCAAAGTTAGGTTTTCTTTTAGAACAAAATATTAAAGAAAATGCAAGGCATTTAATTAAAAAATATGATGTGCGAGGGACAACTAGAGGAACTGCTCCTGCCCGTCTACTTTCTGGTGGTAATCAACAAAAATTAATTATTGCAAGAGAATTAACTAATGAGCATAAATTGATTATTTTGGTACAACCAACTCGTGGTTTAGATTTAGGTGCAATTGAATATATACATTCAAAAATATTAGAAGAAAAATCAAAAGGCAATGCAATTTTACTAATTTCATATGAATTAGATGAAATTTTAGCACTAGCTGATACTATTGCGGTTATGTATAATGGGATGTTTATTGGAGTTGGTGATAAAAAAGAAATGACAAGAGAAAAAATCGGTCGACTAATGGCAGGTGGTAATTAATGAATTTATCATTTCAATTAAAAAAAGATTCATTTTTTTATAGCCGGAGAAAAAAAGAATCATCTAGGAAATTTTTTGCTTCTATTTTTTCAATTATTATTGCATTATTTGTAGCACTATTAATTGCTACAGCTTTGGGTTATCAACCATGAGATATTTTTACTAAATTATTTTTTATTGGTTTTAATGATCCTTCCTATTTATTCTATAAATTAGGAACATATGCATTGGCCGGCTTTGCTTTTTATTTTGCTTGGAAATGTGGGATTATTAATATTGGTATCTCCGGCCAAATGCTAGCTGCTGGAACTGTTGTAGTAATTTTGACACAATTAATTAGTCAAAACACTTCAATTCCTAATTGAGTAGGTTTTGGATTAGGACAATTATTTATTTTAGTTATTGCTATGGCTGTTTCTTCATTAATTGCCTTTTTAGTTGGCATTATGCAAAATTATTTAAAAATAAATGGTGTAGTTAGCGCAATCCTTTTAAATTGAATTATTTATTTTGTTTCCTTCTTTGTATTGGCAACATATTTTACTGATTCTGAACCTTTTGCTAATTCTATGACAATTCCTAATGAATTTAGATTGTATGATATGAATAATGGCACAGGATCAATCTTTCCAGTTGTAATAATTTGTATAGTAATTGCATTAGTTTTGTTTTTAGTTTTTAAGTTTACAGTTTTTGGCCACAAAGTAAAATCAATTGGTCACTCAAAAGAAGCATCTAAATTTGCAGGTTACAACATCAAATATTTAAGTATTATTTCTTTTGTAATTTCCGGTGCAATTTCTGGTATTTTAGCATGTATTTGTTACTCATCTACAATTCCTGCTGCTATTCCTCTTTCAATTAATTTTGATAGTTTACCTGGTGAAGGTTTTACTGGTATTATGATTTCACTTGTTGGGGGCAATAATCCATTTGGTATTTTAGCAGTTTCCTTCTTGTTTGGATTATTTGAAGCAAGTATGATAGCTTTACCAATTGACCCATCATTTAATGATGTAATTATTGGTTTAGTAATGTTAGGTTCAGCATTATCAGTTGTCATCATTAAATGAAGGCCTTTTATTAAATTAAATAGTTATAAATATGATATTGAATATTTTGAGACTCAAACAACATTTGATAACTCAATTGACTCGCTTTTATCTAAGTACAAATCAATTTATCATCATACTAAAAATAGTTTCATTAAAAAAAGCTATAAGGAAATGTTAAAAAATCTAAAAAACATTTATCAAAACAAACAAGAAAATAATAAGATGTTTTTAAACGAAAGTACTAATCTTTTAAAAAATACTTTTGATGTAAAAATTAATTTATTAAATAAAGCAAAAAAAGAAAATGTTTACAAATTGAAGGAACAATGAACTAAGCGAGAAATCAGTAATGTTTTATATAATGAAAAAATTAAATTAATTTTAAGTAAATATTCATCTGAATTAAAACATTTATACAATCAATTAGATATTGAAAAAAAATCAATAAAAAATGAATTTAGAACAACGATGACACAAAATAAAGAAGATTATAAAGAAGTAGTTAGAATTTATAAAATAAGATATAAGGAAAGTAGATTTCAAGAAAAATTAGATTTTAATCAGATGATTTTTTGAAATTTTGCTTTCGGTA
>JAZOSV010000004.1:0-7871 GCA_045657345.1 Mycoplasma sp.
TTAAGTTTAAACAAAGTTTAGTAAAACAAAAATATTACTTACTTATTTTAAACTTAATAGTTTTATGTGGTGTTTTCTTCGTTCCAAATTTTGTCTTCACATCATTAATTGTTAATTTCATAATAATTATATTAACCTATATTAATAAATATAAAACTGCAAGTGACTACAGTGTTAATTTGTTGTTTTCTACTATTTTATGTTTTTTACTTTCCTTTAATTCTAAATATTATTTAGGAGTTATATTTCTAATTATTTTCTTGTTGTTTTATAGCTTTTTCATTTTAATCAGAACATCATCAACATATAAAAAAACTCTTTTAATAATCGATAATTTTCTTTACAAATATAGTCGTTTTTTATTATTTATGGTTATTTTAATTATTTGATTATTAACATTATTATTCTTCTTTTTTAATGGCGGATTTCAATTTGACCTTTCTTGGTTAATTAATAAAAATAATATATCAAGTAATATAGAATTATTGTCTCCAGGTTCAAGCAAGGCAAGAGCTTTATATATTTTCATCAATAGTATTTTTATTTTAGCTAATATTTTTATTCTAATTTATGCATTTATTAAGAATAATTTAATTTTCTTCAAGTTTGAACAAGATATGTCAAAAAACTTTCTTTTGTCTTTCTTCCTTTTATTATGAAATCCTTTTTCAATATCAATTTTTTCAAAGATAAATAATTTAGAAATTTTTGATATTAAATTTGATAATTTTAGTTTCTTTTGAATATTATTTGCTTTAATTTTTTTAACTTCTATAAACAAAATAAATAATTCTAATAAAATCAAATTAAATATTTGTTGTTCAACTAGTATAATTACATTATCTAGTATATCATTATTGGTATTTACTAATGTGTTTTAATTTATGGAAAATATAAAAATAAAAATTAAAGAATTATGTGAAAAATTAGAAAAGTGAAATTATGAATACTATGCATTAGATAATCCATCTGTCTCTGATGCTATTTATGATCAAACAATGCAAGAATTAATTAAGTTAGAAAATGAATTTCCTGAGTATAAATTAAGTGATTCTCCTTCTAATCGAGTTGGTGGAGTAGTTTTAGATAAATTTAATAAAATTAAGCATAGCAAACCAATGCTTTCACTAGATAATATTTTTGATAAGAAAGGACTTAAAAAATTTTGTGAAAACATTAATGAAATATCCAATCATCAAAATAGCTATGTTGTTGAACCAAAAATTGATGGTTTATCTATATCAATTATATATGAAAATTGTCGTTTAAAAATGGCTTGTACCAGAGGAGATGGAGAATATGGCGAAGATGTCACTAAGAATGTTTTAACTATCAGTGAAATTCCATTATATATAAATGAAAAATATAAAAATGATAATATTGAAGTTCGTGGTGAAGTTTATATGTCTATTGATACATTAAATGAATTAAATGAAGTTAGTGAAAAACGATTTGCCAATTGTCGAAATGCAGCTGCAGGTGCTTTAAGGAATCTTGATTCTTCCATTACTAAATCTAGAAATTTACAAGCTTTTTTTTATTTTGTATATATTAATGGTAACTTGCATGAAACTCACTATGAATCATTGAACTGATTAAAAGAAAATAATTTTAAAGTAGCTGAGATTATTAAATTAGTTAAAAATGAGCAAGAAGTTTGATCTACTATTGAAAAATTGCAAAAACAAAGGGAACAGCTTCCATATGAAACAGATGGAGCAGTAATTAAGGTTAACGAAAGAAAATATTATGAAGACATTGGAAGCACCAATAAATTTCCTAAATGAGCTATTGCTTATAAATTTCCTGCAACAATAGCATGTACTAAATTGTTATCAATTAAACCAACTGTTGGTAGAACAGGAAAAATAACATATGTTGCTAATTTAGAACCTATAAAAATAGATGGGTCTTTAGTTTCGAATGCTAGTTTGCATAACTTGGATTTTATTCTTAAAAAAGATATTAGGATTAATGATTATGTATATGTATTTAAAGCTGGAGAAATTATACCTTATGTTGATAATGTAGTGATTGAAAAAAGAACAAATAATTGCATTAGTTATCAAGGAATAACATTATGTCCATCATGTAATCAATCACTAAGCTTTAATGAAGAAGAAGTTGATCAATATTGCTTAAATAAAAATTGTAAGGAAAAAAATATTAGAAATATTGAGTATTTTTGCTCTCGTGATGTTATGAATATTGAGGGAGTATCATTATCAATTATTAGAAAATTGTTTGATAATAATATTATTAAATCATCAGTTGATTTATATTATTTAAAAGATAAAAAGCAAGAAGTGTTTGATGCAGACATTAATATTAAAGAAAAAGCATTTAAAAATATAATAGATTCTATTAATACATCTAAAAATAATTCTTTAGAAAGATTAATAACTTCTTTTGCTATTAAAGGAGTAGGAATTACAATTGCAACAATATTAGCAAAAAAATATAAAACATTAAATAATTTAAAGTTGGCAACATTAACTGATTTATTAAATTTGAATATTATTGGAGAAAAAACTGCTAACAATATATATAATTTTTTTAGATTAAAGGATAATTTAGATTTAATTAGTAAATATGAGAATATTGGAATTAATTTTAATTATATCTCAAAAGGTGATGCTCAAGAGTTTGCTATATATAATAACTTTGCTTCCCTAAATGAAAATCAAAAATATCATAACAAGACCTTTGTTATTACTGGTAGTTTTGAACAAACTAGAGAAGAAATTAAATTGATTTTAGAGGAGTGTTATGGTGCAAAGGTTGTCAATACTATCACCAAAAATGTTGATTATTTAATAGTTGGAAAAAATGGTGGAAGTAAGCTGACAAAAGCAATTAATTTAAAAATTCCATTAATAGAAAAAGAGTTTTGATTAAATAAATAAATTTTATGAATAAAAAGTTATATTATTTTATATAATTTTTTTATTATTTTTGCATTATGAGGTGAGGCCAAAATTGAGTCAAAATGAAATTCTAAAATTTATTAACATCAATAAAGTATTTAATAATGGATTTGAGGCAATTAAATGTTTTAATCTTGCTATTAATAAAGGTGAATTTGTTACTCTTTTAGGACCATCTGGATGTGGTAAAACTACAATTTTAAAAATGCTTGCAGGTTTTGAATATCCAAGTCAAGGGAAAATAATTTATAATGGTATTGATATTAAAAATTTACCAATTAATGATCGGCCTACTGCAACAGTTTTTCAAGATTATGCTCTTTTCCCACATATGACAGTAAGACAAAATATAGAATATGGATTGAAAATAATTAGAACTACATGCAAGGATGTTGTAATTGATGAAAAAAGAGTCAATCGTTTATATTCAAACGCATTAGCTAAATCGAAAAATAAAATTAAAGAAATAGAAAAAAAGAAAATAAATATAGAAAAACAAATTAAAAAATGTGATCGAGAATACGAAAGAAGAAAAGGGTGATCAGAATTTAAAAAAATGCGTCACCATGCTTTTGTGCTTTATATTAAAAAATTACAAAATGATTTGTATAAAAATTATGGCGAAGATTTTGTTACGAAACAAGATTTTTTAAATGTTATTAAAAATAAATTAAATATCTTTTTTGTTAAAGCTCATATTCCTAGATTTTATTTTAATATTTCCACTCACAAAATGAATGAAATCGAAAAACAAATACATGAAATTATTGGCATTTATAGTGCAAAATGCTTGTTAGATAAAAAATATGATAATTTACTTAATAGATATAGCGAGCTAGATTATGAGGTTTCTTATTGAGAAAATTATCCTAATCAACAAAAAGAAAAATTTATTATTAAAAATAATTCACGTAAGTTAACTAAAGAAGAAATTAATCTTAAGACTAATAAAGTAATTGAACTAGTTGGTCTAAAAGGAAAAGAAGATGCAATGCCACATGAATTATCAGGTGGAATGCAACAAAGAGTAGCATTGGCTAGATCAATTGTTATTGAACCTGAAATTCTATTGCTAGATGAACCTCTAAGTGCATTAGACGCAAAGGTAAGATCGGAAATGCAAAAAGAAATGAAAAGATTACATAATCAATTAAAAATTACATTTGTTTTAGTAACCCATGACCAAGAAGAAGCCTTAACCTTATCAGATAAAGTTGTTGTAATGAGTAACGGCAAAATTGAACAAGTTGGAACACCTTCAGAAATATATGATTATCCAACCAATCGTTGAGTAGCTAAATTTATTGGAAAAGCCAATTTCTTTAAAGGAAAATATATTAATAATCATTGAGTAGAATTCTTGGGCTTGAAACAAAAAGTAGAAAAAATTTATTCTTTTAGAGATGGACAAAAAGTAGATGTAATGATTAGACCAGAAGATTTTGATGTCCTTCCTAAGAATCAAGGGTTTATTAATGCAAAAGTAGAATCAATAATTTATAAAGGCACTATGTGAGAAATAAATTGTACATATAATGACTATAAAATAAAAGTGGAAAGTATTAATAAAGTTGAAGTAAACTCAATTGTTAGTTTAAAATGAGATGTTGAAGACTTGCATTTAATTAAAGGCAGTTGATAATGCAGAAAAAAAGGAAAGTTAAAAAACAACTATATGATAATGAAAAGTTGATAGCAAGAAATTATTCTTTTAGATGACAAAAAAGATATATTTTGTGAATCCCTTTTGCTCTTTTATCAATTATTATGGTTATTATCCCTTTAATTTTAGTTTTTATTATTACATTATTACCAACTGATGGTGCTAGTGTTGCTAGTAATTGAAGTATTTTAGATGGAACCATTTTTGCTAAAATTTTTAAATCCTTTTTTGTTTCAATAATTTCTACAATTATTTGTGTTTTAATTGCTTATCCATTTTGTTATTTTTTATCTCAAACTAAATCCAATGCTATGAAAAGCATTGTTTTTCTAATTACCACAATGCCGATGTGACTTGGTTCATTAATTATTCTAGTTTCCATAAAATCTTTATTAGATAAAATAAATGGTGCAATGAATAGTACCTATGGTGATATTTTTTCAATTATTGGAATTGTTTATTTATATATCCCTTATATGATGATCCCTTTATATAATTCATTAAATAATATGCCAAAAAATTTAATTAATGCTTCTAGAGATTTAGGTCAAAACAGTTTCTTAACTTTCTTTAAAGTAGTTTTACCTTATACTAAACAAGCATTAATATCAGGTATTACATTGGTGTTATTACCATCAATTACAATTGTTGCAGTTCCAAAATTCTTAAATAATGCACCTGATAGTAATTTAATTGGTGATATCATAATGGACCAAGGAATTTTAGCTTCATCTAGTAATATTGCATTAGCACGAGCTTGTATCTTGAGTATTGTTGTTAGTATATTAATGTTTTTAGTTTATGGTTTAATTATTATTAGTCCTAAATTATATTCAAAAATTAATGAAATGAAATCTAGATATCAAACAAAGAAAGGTGTAGGTAAAAATGGGTAAATTTTCAAATTTTTTAAAACGTTTTTATATCCTAATAATTATCTTACTAATTTATATACCATTATTAGTAATAGTTATTTGATCATTTTCAATGCCTAGTGTTAAAGGCAATATTCAAAACGGATTTGAATGAAATGGATTTAATAATTATATTGAGTTGTTTAAAAATAATGAGTTTTTGAATGCCTTTTGTAATACTTTAATAATTACTTTTATTGTTACACCAATTTCATTAGTTATTGCAACTATTACGTGTTTTGCAATTTGACAATCTAATAAATTTTTAGTTAATTCAACTAAGATAAGTTCAAACATTAGTGTTATTAATCCTGAAATTATAACAGGGATAAGTCTAACATTGTTGCTCTCTAGCACATGAGTAGCTTTGGGTTTAAATTTAGGTTTATTCACCATTATTCTTTCTCATATTTCTTTTTGTACTCCTTATGCAATTATTGCAATTTATCCACAAATGAGCAAAATGAAGAAAAATCTTATAAATGCATCAACAGATTTAGGGTATAATTTATTTCAAACTTTTTTTAAAGTTGTCATTCCATATTTATTACCATCATTAATTGCTGCTGGAGCTTTAGTATTTGCTATGAGCTTTGATGATTTTATTATTACAAATTTAGTTAAAGGAAGAGTTAATACTATTTCAACACAAATGTATACAATGGCTAAAGGGATAAAAATGTGAGCTGTTACCTTTGGCTCTTTATTATTAATCATTTTTACAATCTTTATTAGTATTAAATCTATTTTCATATTTAAAAAAGAAAAATGAAAAGAAAGTAAAAAAACTATTAATTTAATTAACAGTAGTTTAAAAAATAAAACCAAAGGAGCATTATAATGAAGATCAAAGAATTATTTAATGCTAAGAAGAAACTTTTTTTAATTTTAAGTGGAATTATTTTATTAATTATTCCTATTATTTGTTTAGCTGTTTCTTTGTCTAATTCAAAAAACCAATTAATTTTTGGTAATTATTCTTCTTATATGTCTCCAAAGGTACAATCAAAAATTGCTAATAAATATGGGGTTGAATATACATATTATGATTCTAATGATTATATTGCTAGTAATTTAAGAAATAATGCATTAGATATTTTTGTAACGACATCATATGAAATTTCATCATTGGCAAGTAATAATTTATTAGCAAAAATAGATTGATCTCAATTTCATTTAGAAAATATTAGTAATGCTAATGATGCATTAAATTTATTTACTGATCCTGTGCAGACATTATTAAATAGTTATGACTTAGATATTGATGGTAAAAATGATAATTTATTAAATTATGCAATTCCTTATTTTGTTCAAGATTTAGTTTTTATTTATCGTGGTGAGCAAGGAAACATTTCTGATAATGCATCATGAAAAGATATTATGAATTTTATTATTAATGATAACCGTTTTAGTAACAAAAATAATTTACCTAAAATAGGAATTATAGATGATAATCGAACTATTTTTTCTTTGTCTAGGATTATTGAAAATGAATTAAAAAATAATCAAAATGAAAATATTAGTCCTAATAATGAAAATATAAATGACTTAAAAAAAGTTTATATGGTATTAGCTAATTATTTATCTAAACTTAATAAACCATCTACATTATTAGCTGATTCCAATTCATTATTAAATAAGATTGCTAAAAACGAATTGTCAGGTGCTATCTTATACAATGGTGATGGTATTTTTGCTGGGATTGGTGGTGATGATGAAGTTAGTATTGATAAAAATAGTTTTCATGTAATTAAACCAACTAATACATTAATTGCTTTAGATTTAATTGCTATTAATAAAAAAATAGAAAGCAATAATGTAAATAAAGCCTATGATATTATCAATAATCTATGTTTAAAGTTTAATGAAAACAATATAGATCAAAGTTATATATATGACAACTTTGACTATGTAAACTATACACCAGTACTTAAAAAGTTTTATGATTTTATTCTAGATAATGGATATTTTGATGACTATCAATTAGTTGATAATTTAAAAACTCTTTATAAAATTACTAATGCATTATATTTTGAAAAAGCAATTAGTAGTGTGGCAAAATCCAATTTATCATTTGCCTATATTGATTTTAAAAGTAGTATTTAGTTAAAAGGAAAAATTATGTGTTTAAATCACCATCTTTCCGGACTGGCTAGTAAAATTAAGTTGGACAATAAAGAATCTCACCAAATATAATTGGTAGGATTAGTCCACTTATTTTTAAACGCTTCCGAAAGGGACCTATATGTATTTTAAACATAAATTTCATTTATTAAACATAAAAAGATCAAAAAAGTATGAAACCTTAACATCTAATGAAAAGTATCATTCAGTGATAAAGTTATACGAAGATTTTATTAAACAATA
>JAZOSV010000005.1:0-6083 GCA_045657345.1 Mycoplasma sp.
GTACCATTTTTTAATTTATTGTTAATAATTTCATAATATGAATTCATCTCTTTATATTTTTTATTATCAATATTTTTAATAACAAGTAATTTATCATTTTGAATAAGATTTACATATTTTCTAATTGATTTTCTATCCATATTGTAAATTCTTGATAATTTAGAAATTGATGGTTTTTATTGTTTATTTGTATCTAATAATGATTTTATTTTATTAAAAACTTCATTGCTAATAATATACCTTTTTCTCATATTCTTCCCTAAAAATTATTATAGGTAAGGGGTGGGAATTCTAATTAGTAGAACTGGGGGGGGTGGGAATTATGATTAGCACTAATAATTATGTAAACTTTTAAGAACGCATCATAACCTGGTGCGTTTTTATATATAAAAAAAATGGTAGAGTCCAAATGGATACTACCATGTAAGTTGGGACTAACCCGTATCTTTAGTTAATACTAAATTTATGTAAACTTGGTAATTCAAACAAAAATATTTTATTTTTTAATACATTGTTATAAAATGTTTATGCTATGTTAATAAATCACAATATCTATCAATATATATATATATATATATATATAAAGTCAATGGTTATTATACTTTTAGTTCATTTTGCTAAGAATTTACATTAAAAATAAAATGATTTTATTAAATATATTTTTAGACATATTTAAATTTTTTAGAATAGATTAAAAAAACCCTCTTTTTAAAGAAGGTTTTAATAAAATTAATAATGGCGCGCCTAAGGGGAATTGAACCTCTGACCTTGTGCTTAGGAGGCACATGCTCTATCCGACTGAGCTATAGGCGCAACTTTATTTTTTTAATTTAAAATTATTATATATGGAAAAAATTAGTTTTAATTTAGATATTATTTTATCCAATGACAAAATCCACCCCAAAACATATGAATTTGGGAAAGAATATTTTGATATAAAAAAAGTTTCTTCTTGCCAAGCAAATAAGATAGGAGAAGAAATTTATGTTAATGCAGTATGTAATGGATATAATCTCACTTTTAATATCATTGATGATGAATTAAATAAAACTCACTGTCAATGCTTTACTGGCTCTAAAGGTGTAATTTGCAAGCACATTGTTGCTACTTTATTGTATGTAGATAAAAATTATAATGTTAACAAAAATCATTTTCTAAACCTTGATGTAAGTTCATACTTTGATTTTTTATCAAGCAATAATTTATTTGAGATCTTAAAGATATTTAATCAACTGCTTAAAAATAAGCACAATTTTAAATTTTTTGAAATAGCACTTAAATTTAAAAATATTAATGTTTATATTAATGATCAATTTAGCAATTTTGAACTCTCACAATGAAAAGCATTTAGTTCTTTTTTAGATAAATTGATTAAAACTAATAAAAGTAACGAGCAATTAGTTTATTTACAAGAACATATTAAACATACAAATAAGATATTAGAAGTTTTGTTTGAAATATCGCCCAATCGTTATCATAATTTTTTCATTAGTGATGCTGAGATTGATGTAATTTTTGATGCATTTACAAAAGCAATTGATAAGGGGTATAAATGAATATACTTTATTGATAGCAAGAATAATAGCTTATTACCGATTAAAAAAACACTTAGTTTGAATGAAAAAATTCCTTTTGAATTTTCCAGTCATTTAACCAATGTCGGCTTTGTAATTTCTAGTAATTTAAAATTAATTGAAATCTTAACTTCTTGAAAAAAAACTTATATTATATACTCTACAAATAATCTTGATGCTTATTTATCAATTTTCAACTTTATAGATGAGAATGATACTAAATGCATTAAAGATATATTTTTACCTATTAAAAATTCAAAAATTCTAAACAACAAAATTAATAGAATAACTTCTTCACATTTTTTAAAAGCTGTTGATATTAAAAACAATAATTTAAAGATGGAAATATTTTTTAGAATGGCAAAAGATCAAAAAGGAATTGAAGTTGAATTTTCTAAAAACTCAATTAGCTATCTTTCTTTTCTTAAGACATTTAAAGAAATAATTAATGAATTAGATAATGAAAACAAAATCATTTTTTATGAACTATCAGCATTATTAGACTTTTATAAAAAGATTCAGGAATTTGAAAATAGTAGTTTGATATATTGTCATATAGAAGAAAACATTAAACTTATTTTTAGTAATCAAAAAGAAAATATTGAATTTAAATTCTCTTTGCAGGATGACAAAATCAAATTTGAAACATTTATTAAAAATATGAAATTTGATTTAAATAACTTACAAGGACAAATTTCAAAAAGCTCAAAGAAAAGAATGAATTTTTTAAAGTTAGATAATGAATTTATTAGCTATGATAATATTTCAATAAATGATTATCAAAACAATTTAGATATTCTAGCATTAAATAAAAACAAAAGACAACAAATTGATAACAATAAAATCTTTTATATAGCAAGTAAATTTAAAGAAAAAGAATTTATAGATTTTGTTAATAAATTTAATAAACAAACAGTTGATTTAAACCTTGATGAAGAAATAATGTTAAAAGCTAAACCTTTTCAACTAATAGGTATTAAATGAATTAAAAAAATGTTAAATTATAGTGGCGGTTGTATTTTAGCTGATGAAATGGGATTAGGAAAAACATTTCAAACAATTGCTTATATTAATGATTTTGTAAAAAATAATAAACAACCTATTTTAATCATTACACCATATTCATTAATCCAAAACTGAAAATCAGAATTTAAAAAATTTGATCCTACTAAAAATATTATCGAGATTACCGGTAACAATTTACAAAGACAAACAATTATTAAAAATATTAAGCCAAATAATATCTACATTTCCAATTATCATAAATTTATTAATGATACAAATTATTATCATGATAAACATTTTGGGCTTGTAGTATTAGATGAAGGTCAATATATTAAAAATAAAACAACAAAATGAAGTAAAAACATTAAAAATATTCTTGCTGATAAACGTTTAATATTAACAGGTACTCCTATGGAAAATAATATAATTGACATTTGATCACTTTTTGAATTTATCTTGCCTCATTATTTACCAGATATTAAAATTTTTAAAAAATTATTTAATCAGAATGATAAGAATTCCATTAATGAATTAGCCTTCTTAATCAAACCTTTCATTTTGCAAAGAAGGAAAATAGATGAACTTCCTGATTTACCATTTAAATTTAAAAATGATATTTTTATAAAAATGAGCGAGCAAGAAGAAGAAATATATTTAAAGCTTTTTGAAACTCTTAAACAAGATATTAAATTATTTTTTAATAGCAAAAGTAGCACTAGAAATAAGGTTAAAATGAATATCATTAGTATTATTACAAAATTAAGAATGTTTTGTTGTGATCCATTATTATTATCATTTAATAATGTTAAGCGCAGTAAACTTGATTACTGTCTAAGTTTGGTTAAAAAATTAAAAACAAATCCAGAAAACAAGATTGTGATTTTTTCTTCTTTTACTTCTTTACTAGATAATTTAAAAGAACTCCTAATTGAAAACAATTTTTCTTGTTTAGTTTTAACTGGTAAAAATAATCAAAAAGAGCGAAAGTTAATTATTGATAATTTTAATAAATTGCAAGATAAGATTTTATTGGTCTCACTTAAAGTTGGTGGTGTTGGAATTAATTTAAATACTGCTAATATTGTAATTCATTTTAATCCATGATGAAATGATAGCGTAGAGGATCAAGCAACAGATAGATTGCATCGGATTGGACAAAATAAGGAAGTTAATGTTTTTAATTTGATTTTACAAAATTCTATTGAGGAAAAAATTTTAAAGATTAAAAACATTAAAGGTGAAATTATTGATAGTACTATTTCTAGTGCTAGTTATCTTGAATTATTTAAATTAATTAATAATAATGAAAAATAATTATAAAATTATTTCAATATGAAAAATTTATCTATAGAAAAAAATCATGTTAGTTCACTATCAATAGCATGACAAGTTTTAAAATCAATTAAATGGATGCATATTTTTTGTTTTCTATTTCCAATTATCATATTTAGCTTTTTTTTACCTATTATTTTTTTAGTATTAAAATCATCTTTACAAGAAGTTAAAATTTTTAGTTTAAATATTATTATCATTATTTCTTTTTTAATTCCTTTTGGATTTTTACCAATTGCTATTAATTCATTTAAAGGTAATTATATTTATAAAATTAAGCGTATCCCAAATGGTAAAAATTTTAAATTATTTTCTTCCTTAGTTTTTTTATTTTTTATCTATTATCTTGTTGTCATAATTCTTATGTTAATTGTAATTGCTATAATTAGTTCATTATTAAAAGATAAAAACTTAAATATAACTTTATTAGAAGCTATATTTAAAAAATCTGCCAAATATAACAATAGTATTTTTGGTAATGGAATTAATCTTTTTAACTTTTTAATTAGTGCTATTGTAGCTTTTTTCTTTTGTGCCGGCATTGGTTGATTTTTTACTACTTTCTTTATCAAAAAAGATTACTTTTTAATTATCTTATTATTTTATTTTATTTCGATGATTATTTCTCCATTTTTATTACCAATAAAATTAAGCTATACAAATATGATTAGTAAAATTTTATATTACTTCTCAATCTTTTATTATCCTGGTAATTTGATGTTATTAACTTGAACCGGCAAAAGTATTTTTTCAGTTACTTCAGTATTAGCTGCTGATACTACAACATTTTTTTCTTCCCAGCAAATCATTATTTTTTATGTTATTAGTTATTGTGGTATCTTATTTTATTTTTTGGTCTTATTGTTAAATAGTTATACTAGTAATTTAACTAATTATATTATTAACTTTGGTTCATATAGAAAATTTAATAATAATTTTTTTAATAGTATTATGAATTGTGAATCAAATGTAGCAATTGTTTCTAAATCTATCAAAGAATTAAGAAATTTAAAATCATTTTTAGCAAGAAGTAGTCTTGGTACAAACCGGGCTATATTCATTGACTTTAATACAGAAAATTTTTTGCCAGAACTTTCTTTTTTAAAAAATATGGAGATTTACAAATCATTCACTAATTATAATTATGATAAAAATTTTATTGCCGAAATGATAACTGCATTAGATTTAAAAATTGATGTTAATAAGCCAATATATAAATTATCTAAAAAAAATATAATGCTTTTAAACTTTATATTTGCATTGCTTTTAAATGCAAATAGGATAGTAGTTGTTAATCGTTTTAGAAATATAAATTCAAATGATCTTAAAGAATTTTTTAAACTAATTCATGACTATACATCTAAATATAATATTAAATTGGTTATCTTAACTAAAGATACTACTAACATTGATATAGTTTGTGAGGATATTGTTGTAGTGAAATCTAAAAAAAATATAGAATGAATGAAAATATCTGAATGATTAGAATCTAAAAAATAAATTTTTATATATTTATAGAATATATATTAGATGGTAGCTATTTTACTTTATCATTTGTCATTTTATAATTAATATGTAAGTAATTTAAAGTAAGGATATCAAAGTGTCAAAACCTTTAAAGAATTATTATGAACTAGCTCGTAAGATTAGTGAGTATGACTACTATTATAATGATAATGATTTAGTTTTATTCTCAAAAGATAAATATTGCAAAAAAGAAAGACAAATTTGTCCAACAGATGAAACTTATCATGATTATTACTACAATTATTTGGGCATAACTAAAAAATTAACATTACATGATGATATTGTTAATAAGGCAGAAGCATATCAAATGGGGGATAGACCATTTTTTAAACGAAAAATTTCTACTTTTGGTTTACCTAAAAATAAGGACAACCTAGCTATCAATGAGCTTAATCAACCTATTTTTAATAGTAAGTTTTTAACAGAAATTTCTAAAAAAGGATATTTAACTATTTATTCTAATAAAAAGTAATATATCATTTGATTAAATTGTTAAAACTATTAAATCCCAAATTGAATTATTAAGTGCAACGCCTTTGATAAAATAAAGGTGGAGCACTTTTTAATTTTGTAAATATATAAAAAAGTGCCCCCTTTAGTACGGAAAGGGAGCAATTATGTTATACACTCAAATAACTCATGATG
>JAZOSV010000006.1:0-4753 GCA_045657345.1 Mycoplasma sp.
AAAGATACCATTATTACTCAGAACTTGAGAAAGAAAACATTCCATATGCAAATAGATATATGACTCCACAAGATGCAATTAAACTACTGTATAATTATTAACAGAAGTGGTATGTCCAAAAAGATGGTCCATTAAACATACCAAATATTTGATATACCTTCTTTTTAAAATTTTAGATATAATATAAAAATTAATAAATTTTAATTGTGATTAATTATAAATTATAATTATTTTATATCTATCAATTATGCAAAATATTAAAAAGCAAAAGAAAATCAAGAAAATTTTAGGAATATGTTTAGGTGTTTTATTAGGCCTTGGCGCAGCCACTGGCATTGGCTTGGCTGCTTATAACATTGCTAATCGAATTTCCTTAGCTAATGATTTTTCAAAAGGACGAAGTATTCAATTAAATTTAAATTTAGTGGATGCTAGTGATAATTACATACAAAATTTACAACTAGAAGAAGAAAAGCTAAAACAATCTTCTTCTTATTTAATTAAGCAATTAGAAAGCAAAGGTTTAACTAATATTAATACTTATTATGGTTTTGAATATCATAGTATTGATGCTCCATCTGCCTCATTAGTTTTAACTTCATCTAATTTTAATATTAGAAATTTCAGCAATGTTAATTCAACAGCTTTACCAAATCTAGACGATATCAATGTTGTCACTAACCAAATTAAAGATTTGATTATAAATAACAAATACTGATTCTTTTTTAATGCTGATCACCTAGTTAATAATGATATTGTAATTAATAATATTACTACTAATAATGATGAAAAATGATTATCATTTGAATTAACTATAAACAATACATCAATTAAAGATGAAACAATTAATATTTATGGTTTTGATAATTTTAAGAAATTACCTGATTTTAATCCTATTGTTTCAGTAGATAATAATAAACCAAGTGTTGTAGTTCGTTTGGGAGTTTTAACAGCTAGTTTTGAAAATTCTACTAATGGTTTTGGTTTAACAGATATTAATAATGATGAAAGCCAATTATTAAATTATTCAAAAATTCTTAATGGATTAAGTAAATCTAATTGATATGCATTAGAACCAATTAAAAATGAATATTCAACAAATATAAACTATACAATTCCAAAAACAAATAGAACAGCTTCTAACCTTTTTGTACTAAGTGATTCAAATCCAATTCCATATTTTGAAGATATTAACTACTTCTTAGTAAATAATTCTGAAAACTATACTAGTATTAAACCATATAAAAATAAAGATAATGTTGAAAGTAAAACATTAGTTGATATTAAAGCTAAAAATAAAATTTATAATTCAGGTGCATTTGTTGAAGATAAAAATAATTATAATGCATTGGTAGCAGCTGAAAATGAAGGTAACACTACATTTGATTTTGAAGATAATAATGACACCATATTATTGGATGATAATAACGATCAAGATAGTGATGATAGCAATAATGATCAACCTTCTCCACCAAAACCAAGTGAACAATTTCAAACAACTGCCACTTGAGTGTTATGAAATGATAAAGAGGGATTAACTAATTATTTAAATCGTTTAATTGTTTCATGATACTTTAATATGTATGCTAATATTCAGTTTAATCAAAATGGCCAGCCAAATATTGATAAACGTTCATTGTTAGAGGATGGTAGTAATATTAATCAATTGTTATTTAATACTAGTGAATATGATTATGCCAACTATATTAATCCTGATGTAAGAAATAATATTAACAATTACATTTTGTCATTATCTGATATTGAAAAACAATTTATTGCCTTTATGGCATATAACTCTAATTGAATGCCTGAAACTATTAAGAGCAGCGATATTATTCCTTTAATGTATGAATTTTACAATGCTAGTAAAGCGACTGCTCCAACTACAGGTTCAACATCTCAACTTAGTGGTTGGGCTTGAATTGAATCAAATGCTAGTAGCAATGTGGTTCAATCATTATTAGGAACACATTTAGTTTCTTTTATTGATTATCGAAATTATAATAATTATTTTCAAAATCCTAATCCACCAGATACATCAGCCGAAGGCTATAAAGAAACTGATCCAATTGATAAATTCTATATAAGTAACTTTACACTTTCAAATAATTCATTAAATGCTACTGATTTTACTGAATTTTTGAAAAATGATAAATATGCATTTCCTTTAGTTTATAATCTTGACAATGATCAATTTTTAAGCAAATGAAAAACGTTTATTGAACAATCATTAGCTAAAAATGAAGAATTTAACCAAAATTATCCAAAAATATCAGATACTGATGAACAAGGAAGACCATTATATAAGGATGAGCAAGAATTAAAAACTGCACAAGATAAATGATTGAAAGAATTTAATGAAGAATGTAAGACACTTGCTTATTCATTTTTAAAACCATCTATATTATTCAATCAACAAAATTTTACCAAGCCAAAAATTGATAATTCTTTTACTGGTTTATCACCATTAACTATCTTATTTATTATTATTTGTGTTTTAGTTTTTTTAATAGGTGTATTTATTTCGATTAGATATCGTATCCCCGGTTTTATTGCCTTCCTATTATCAACTTTAACATTTGTACTTTCAATACTAATGTATAGTTTATTTAATTTTGCATTTTCATTCTTTTCATTTATTTCATCATTAGTTGGTTTATTTATTTCTTTTTTAACACCTTTTTTCATTTTCTCTAATTTTAAAAAAGAATTAGGTGAAGATTCTAGTATTACAGGTGCATTAATTAAATCAATTAAAAAATATTGAAAGATGACTCTAGATGTACATATTGTGTTATTATTAGGTTCATTAGCATTCTTGTTTTTTGGACAAATTAACAACATTAACTTTGGGGCAATGTTAATAACTTCAATTTTCTTATCATTTATTTTAAGCGGAGTTATTTTTTATCTATTATTGCTCTTGTTTTTAGTAGTTTTTGAAATGCAACATGAAAGATTCTATTTATCAAATAGAGAATATAAAAAAATATTAAAATTTAATTCAATCAATCAAAAACCACAGAATAAAGTAGTTAAGTTTTTTGATCAAATGTTTTTAAATATTAATTATTTTAAAAAATATAATTACTTCCTTATTGGAGCTTTTGCTTTAATTGGAATTACTGGTGTAATTTTATTATTTGTACTTGGACCAATTTCTTCTATTGACTTTTCATCATCCAATGTTTATATTATTAATAATTTTGATAATTTGAATTTATCACAAATGCAAATTATGAATATTTTAGGAATATCGTCTACTACTAATTATGTATTTGATAATCAATATGTAATTTATTCAAACAATGTATTAAATGCTAATCAAGTTTTTGATAGAATAGTATCTGCTAATTTGTTAGATAGTATCAAAAACAATCTAATTAATAATATTTCAAGTTCTATCTTGTCTTCTGAAATTAATTTAAGATTAGTACTAAACACATTAAAATGTTTTGGAATTGCTATTGGTTTTATTAGTGTGTGATGTTTAATCTCTTTAAATATTGTTAGTTTTGTCCCAATTGCTATATCACAATTTTTATCAACATTAATTATTTTAGGTTTTGTTGGCGTTACTAGAATGCCTTTTGATATTAATTCAATTGTAATCTTTATGTTTATGTTTTTAATTATTGTTGCCTTTAGCGTTTCAACAGTTAGTTGTTTGAAACAAAGTTGAAATAAAAAAATTGAAATTGATAAAGCTAACTTAAAATTATTATTTATTAATATTATGAAGAAAATTAATAAGAATTATTGTTTCTTATTGTTGATGATATTAACATTTGCTATCTTTGCAATGATCTTTGCATCAACTTCATTAATCTTTGTTTTCTTAGCAATGGTTTTAAGTTGTATTATCTTATTATTGTTAGGTAATAGGATATATGTAATTTCATGATATTTCACTAACCTTGTGTTTAATAAGTTTACAAAAGAATTAATTGTAAAGGAAAAACCAGTCAAGAGATTTTCTTATGATTCTGTTAATGAACAACCAATTATTGGTCTTAACTGTTAGGTATTAATTTAACAATGAAAAAAAATATTCAAAATATTTTAGATCGCATTATAACAATTCCCGATTTTCCAAAAAAAGGAGTAATGTTCAAAGATATTACGCCTATTTTTCAAGATCCGCAAATTTTAGATGAGGTGATTGAAATTTTTGCACAAGCTTTATCAGATGTTGAGATTGATTGTATTGCAGGTATTGAATCACGTGGATTTTTATTTGGCGTTCCATTAGCTTTGAGATTAAAAAAACCTTTTGTTTTAATTAGGAAGCCAAACAAACTTCCAAGAAATACTTTTAAAGAAAAAATTAAGTTAGAGTATGGTGATACAACTATTGAATTACAAAAAGATGATATTAAACCAAATTCAAAGGTAGTTATCATTGATGATTTATTAGCAACTGGGGGAACTGTTGCTGGTGCTGAAAAATTAGTATTACAATCTAAAGCTTTTCCTGTTTATTCACTATTTTTAGTAGAATTAAATAAACTTAAAGGTCGTAAGAAATTAAAATCAAAAGTTTTTAGCATCATTCAAAGTTAATTTATTAATTACTTAAATTAAAATTAATGTATAGGTATTTTACCTATACATCCCAAATTGAATTATTAAGTGCAACGCCTTTGATAAAATAGAGGTGGAGCACTTTTTAATTTTGTAAATATATAAAAAAGTGCCCCCTTTAGTACGGAAAGGGAGCAATTATGTTATACACTCAAATAACTCATGATGA
>JAZOSV010000007.1:0-19106 GCA_045657345.1 Mycoplasma sp.
TTGTTTAAAATACATAATGTCCTCTCAAAAGTAGTGTTTTTGAAGTGGACTAAAATCCCCTAAGGTCCTTTTGGGGGATTTTTTCGTCTACCCCACAGATACATTATATAGGGGTGTCCAAAAAGATGGGTATAAAAACAGGTAAATGATTTACACCTACTGAATATGAAAAAAATTTATATAATGAAAGTGGGCAATTTATTTAAAACTGTCTAAATCATCTATTTCATTATGTCCATCATTTGATAAGATGAAATTGTATGGTTTTTTAGGTGGCCCAGGAAGAGAATACAAGGAGATTAAATTTAATCTTGATGAGATTGTTAAATTAGAAAACAATAAAAAATTTATTGAAGAATTAAAATCTAAAAAATTTAGTGTAAATTTAAGATTTAAAAGTAATTTTCAAAACAAAATATATTCTTATTCAATTATTTTTGACGACAAAAATCAAATTTCTATCGAGACATTTTTTCATAAAAATATAATCTGTTTAGACAAGGTAGATGAACAAGAAATAAGAAAACATTTAGAATGAATAGATAAAACATTTAGTATTCATTCAAAATCATTGTCAAATGAACGTCCTTATTGAGTTAGAAATTTAAAATTATAGTTTGCTATAATTAATTCTATAAAAAGAGATATATTTGATATAAAAGAAGAAAAAGACTTAACTGTTTCAACTCATTGAACTATCAAACAATCTATTGTTAATGAAGTTAAAAAGATAGCAAAGGAAAAGAAAATGAGTGATACTAAATTAGATATTTTTTAATAAACATTAAATTAAATTTCTCTCTTAATTTTTTTCAACAAACTTTTAATTTCATCTATTTTTGAAGGCATTTCATTATCATTAATTTCGAAGTAACCTTGTGGCATATTGCAGATATTAATTGCTAATAAATTTATCAATGACTTTGCATTAGCAACTTGGCCAGCATAAAAATATAAAACCTCATGTTCAAATTTTTCCAAAACTTGAATAATTAAATTAACTTGTTCTATTGATAAATTTTTAATTTTAAATTCTTCTAAATTAATTTTCATATTCTACCCCATATAAGTATAACCCACAAGCAGGTGCTTTATATTTGCTTTTTCCTTTCATTGGATTTTCAAAACAGTCTTTAATATCATTAATAGATATTTTATTTTCACTAAAAGCTAATAATGTTCCTACTATCATTCTTACCATATTTCTTAAAAACCCATTCCCTCTTATTTCGAAAATAACATAATCTCCTTTTTTGTTAATATTTATTTCTAAAATTTTTCTTATACAATCTTCTAATTTAAATTCACTAGTAGAAAATGATAAAAAATTCTTTTTACCAACAAATAGATGAATAATAGATTTTATTTTTTCTACATCAATTAATTTATTATATTGGTAGAAATTATCTTGAAAAATAGGATCGAAAATTTCATTTGTATTAATAAAATATTTATACGTTTTTTCCTTTGTTGCATATTGAATATTAAATGATGTTTTGGCAAAAAAACATTTTCTTATTCTAATATCATATGGTAATTGTGAATTAATAGCTCTCATTAAAATTTCTGGTGCTATTGATAATGTTTTAAATTTTAAATTAATAACTTGCTGAATTGCATGCACTCCTTTGTCAGTCCTGCTAGATGAATGAACAACAAATTCATCATTAAATAAAAACTTAATAGTTTTATGTAAGGTACCATTAATAGTTTTTAAATTAGGTTGTATAGCCCAACCAAAATAATTACTTCCATTATAAGAAATTTCTAAAATATAATTCATATTAACCAATTAAGCCCATTTCAATAATACCAAAAGGGGCAAAAATAAATTTCATTACTCCTAACATAAGGATTAATGTGAATAAAAAAGCAACGCAAGCTATTAAAATAAAATCAATATTACCAAATTTGAATTGACGATAATTTGTTCGAATTAATCTTGGATTATAGCCTCTTGCTTCCATAGCATTAGCTAATTCGTCACTTCGTCTAATAGATATTGAAAATAATGGAACAATTAATGCAATTAAAGCTTTAAATTTAATTATTAAATTACCATTATAAAAATCTAATCCTCTTGAAGCTTGTGCGTTTAAAATTCTTTGAGACTCAGTAATTAATGTAGGAATAAATCTAATTCCAATTGATAAAATCATTGCACACTCAGCAGCTGGGAATTTAAATATTTTTAATGGCCTTAAGATTCTTTCTAATCCATTAGTTAGTTCAATTGATGTAGTTGTTTCAATTAAAATATTTGAACATATAATAATTAAAATAATTTTATTAGTTATATAGATTGAATTAAAAAAAGCAATTGGCGAAATAGAATATCATTTATTTATATAAAGAACACTAGCATTAGTACTATATGCAATACCTTTTAGAATGTCAACAGAATCTAAAATTACCTTACTCTTATAGTTAATTCCATCTAATGTAAAATTGTTATTTAAAATGTACAAAAAAATTTTTGCATCATCACCAGTATATAATGAATCTACTTTATTTAAAATTTCTGTTTGAAATGAGGAATTGAACTGATTAAATCATATGTTCATATCTTTCATCAATGCATTTGAATTTTTAAAGCTATTAATTAATTGGCTATTAATTTGACAAATATCTCCTCCAAATATTTGAGAAACAAATAATTTATCGTTACTAAATGATTGATTTAAAAAATTAAAATTTAACTGACCTCCAAATAAATTGAATTTATCTGAATTGTAAAAAACAATTGGTTCCTTGGATGTAATTCAATTAATGAGCAAAAAGAAGAATAAAATTAGCAATAATGTTTTGAAAAGATTAATATATGTTTTTTTCTTTAGTCTAGCTAGAAAAAAAATTGGTAGAAATATTGATAATAAGATAATTTGAGAAAAGAATCCTCCTGGTAAAAAAAACATTATAACTGCAAAAATAAACAAAAGAAATTTAACAGAAGGATGTACTTTGCGAAAAAAACTTTTATTTTTAGTATTATTAGATACTATCATCCTTTTCCTTTCTTTATTTTTAAAATTGCATTAGCTAATTCATTAATATTTTTTGGTTTAACAATCAATAATTCTTTAAATTTAGAATCTTTTTTTATTAGATTTAGAATAGTTTTAATTACTAATGGTTGTTCAATGGATGTTTTTGATAATGTCTTTTTATCTAAAAAAATATCATAAGGCTTTCCACTAGCAATTAGTTCTCCTTTATGCATTACAAGAATTTCATCAGCAATAGATAATACTTGGTCCATTGAATGAGTAACAACAAAGATTGTTTTATGTTGTTTTTTAAATTTTAGCATATATTCAATCATTTCATTCTCACTTTGAGGATCTAACCCTGCAGTCGGTTCATCAAAAACTAAAATATTAGGGTTTGTGATAAAAATACTGGCTAATGCAACACGTCGTTTTTGTCCGCCAGATAAACTAAAAGGCGAATCATTTAAATACTTTTCATCTAAACCAACAAGATTCAAGCTTTTAACAGCCATTTTATATGCTTCATCTTTACTATATTTTTGAATTCTAGCTGCAAAAGTAACATCAGCTAGTACAGTAGTTTTAAATAGTTGAATCTCTGGAAATTGATAAACCATTCCTATATTTTTTCTAATATTTTGGTAATTCTTAACTTTCTTTTTACTTTTTTTATTTAACAAGCAATCAATACTTTTTATTTTTGAATTTAAAGTATAATTTTCAATAAAATTTAAATTATTGACTGTTAATATCTCAAACTTTTTTAAATGTTTAGCTTCAATTAAATGTTTTTTTAAATCTTTTGTTAGGGATGCTTTTTTAATTTTAAAATTATGAACATTGTTACTTTTTAGTGCAAGAGACAGATCTTCTATTTTGCTATGATTAGCACATAAAAGCAAAAATTTATTTTGTCCATCTTTTCTTTCTAATAAGTATTTAGATATTAATACATTATGAAGAGTTTTTTTAGCTTCTACTTTATCATCTATGATTTGAATTGAGCCATATTTTGGTTTTTTTAAAACATTAAAAGTGCTGATTAGACTAGATTTACCAGAACCTGATTCTCCAATAATGCAATAAATTTTTCCTTGTTGAAAATTAAAAGAAAAATTTTTAACAGCTATATGAGCATTTTCTTTATCTTGATGGTTATAAATAACATAAATATTTTTTACTTTAATAATATCTTTGGCTAGCTTTTGCATATTTCACTCACTAATTGTTTATCATCAAGTGCTAACTTTACTTTTAAACCGTTATCTTTTAAAAGTTTTAATAATTTAAGATTAAAAGGTAAATCTAACTTAGATTCCTTTAAAAATTTATAATCATTAACTAGTTCGCCAACAGTACAAAATTTAGCAACTTTACCTTGTTTTACACAAAGAATCATACTTGCATTTTTAATTTCTTCCATATCATGAGTTATAGAAATAATAGTGATATTGTGTTGCTTCTGCAAAAACTTCATTAAATTAATTACATCTCTTTTTGATTTTGGATCTAACATAGTTGTTGACTCATCAAAAATAATAATTTCAGGGAATAATGCAATAGAAGAAGTAATAGCAACCTTTTGTTTTTGTCCGCCAGATAAATTAAAAGATTCTCTATTTAACAAATCAGTTATATTTATGACTCGAGCAGAATTATGAATTATTTCTTTTATTTTTGATGATTTAACACAATAATTTTCTAGACCAAATGCTATATCATCTTCAGTTGTTAAACCAATAAATTGATTATCTGGGTTTTGAAAAATAATGCCTATTTTTCTTCTTAAAGTATCAATATTATTTTCATTTAACAAAACACTATTAATATAAATGTTTCCACTTTGTGGTTTTAATAAACAGGATAATATTTTTGATAAAGTTGATTTACCAGAACCGTTATGTCCAACAATGCAAATATAATCTCCCTTATTAATTGAAAAAGAAATACCTTTTAGAATATATTTAGTTTCTAAATTATCTACATCATGTTCATAACTAAAAAAGATGTTTTCAAAAGTAATAATAGGTGATTTCATACATCTAAGACTTTCTATTTGCTTTTTTAGCCTCTCGTTCAGCTTTCTTTCTTGCTTTTTCTTCTTCTTTTAGTCGTTCTCTTTCTAAACGTTTAGCTGCTTTTTCTTCTTCTTTTGCTTTTCTTTGAGCTTCTACCTTAGCTGCAAATTCAGCTGCTTTTTGTTGTTCAATTTTAATTTGCTCTTGTTCATAAACTAATGATTCATTATAAATTTGCTGTTTGATTTCACTATATGTATTACGTGATCACACTTCAATATAATCAAAATCCTTTCTTTTAAATCCTTGCAAAATTCTCTTCTTAAACAAACAGGTTATTGGCAACACTTGAACTAAACCAGGCAAAAAATCCAAATCTTTTTGAAAATGTTTAGGGATAAAATACAATTTAACTCAATGATTTTGAGGATCTAAAAATGGAATATTAAATTTAATTGCTTTAACATTAAATTTTCTAATTATTTTTTCATTAGAGGCATTAGGATTTTCATCATTTCTTGGGCAAACATATCCTTCAACTTCCTGATTAAATAAATTTCTAAATCAAGTAATAATATTCATAACTGTCCTAAAATATTTATTAATATTATAACAACTAAAAATAATTTAAAATTATTAAACTAAATCTCTTCTTCACTGTCCTCATCAATATTAGAGAAAAAATTATATGAAATGTTACTATAATCTAACTCATCCAAGGAAGATAAAACAATTCCTTTTTCTTTAAATAAATCTTTATCTTCATCAATGGTTACACAAAAAATATTGTTTTCAATCATATCATTAATAGTTTTCTTTACCTGAGTAATACAAGCAATTTCTTCGTATGTAAGATTAAAATTACTAGCATAATGTACTAATCAATTCGCTGTTAAGTAATGATCATCATTAATTATTTCCACAAAAATATTATCTGGCATATTATATAATTTATTAATTTCATGCATTAACATGTTTCAAGAAACAATAACAATATTAGTATCATTTTCTTTTGCTTCTAAAAAAAAGTTATTTAGTTGCTCATTTAAGGGATAATTTTTAACATAATTTTTTAATTCTTTTTTAAAAATATGAGTTATCTCATTTTTAATAGATTCATATGTATCTTGGCCTATATTTTCAATTAATTTTTTTTTATTTTCAAAAAATGTGTGTCATTCATCTTTACCAAATTTATTCAAGATAGATGAAAAAGCTTTGTTTTTATCCAAATCAAAAAATGATTTTCAAACTTCATCATATATTTTATTAATATCAATTATATAAGGATTACAATCCATAAAGATATATCTAAGCATAAATTTTTTTAAACCTACTTTGAATCATTCTCATGATTTATTAATTTTAGTCTAATATTTTCATCCTTTATCTCATTATATATTTTTAATCTTTCTTTTTGTAATGATAGAAATTTCAATTTATTTTCATATTTTTGCAAGTCTTTTACTCCATTTTTAATAGAATAATGAATTGCCGCACGAGAAATATTATACTTATTAGACATTTCACTTAACGAAAAATCATTAAAATAATAGTCCTTAATATAATCACACTGCTTTTTAGATAAAAGTTCATGATATATATCAAATAATTGGCTAACTTTAGATAGATTTTTCATTTTTATCTAAAAATTCCTTTGACAGACCTAAAATATAATTTTCAATATCAAATGGTTTAAGATCATCTAATTTTTCTCCTAATCCAATAAATTTAACTGGAATATTAAAAAGGTCTTTAATTGCTAAAATTATACCACCCTTTGATGAAGAATCCATCTTTGCTAATACAATACCAGTTGGATTAGCTGTTTCTTTAAAAGCCTTAGCTTGATTTAAACCTGACTGACCAGTTGTTGCATCTAAAACTAATAATGTTTCATGTGGAGCAGATTCATCAAATTTTGCTATTACATGATAAATTTTATTTAACTCATTCATAAGATTTACTTTATTTTGCAATCTTCCTGAGGTATCACAGATAACTAGATCATATTTTTCGTGATATCCTTTTTCTAATCCTTCATAAATCACTGATGCTGGGTCTTGTCCTTCTTTTCGCGGCTTAACAATTTCAATTCCTAATTTTTGTGCTCACTTATCTAATTGTTCAATTGCTCCTGCTCTAAAAGTATCGCCAGCTACTAAAAGTACTTTCTTTTTTTCCTGTACAAATTTATAGGCTATTTTAGCAATTGATGTTGTCTTTCCTACGCCATTGACACCAACAACTAAAACAACATTAGTTCTATCATTTAATAGATTAATATCAACATCAATATCAGTATCTTGAATATAATAAACTAATAATTTATCAAAGATAATAGATGAAATAAGTTTAACATCATCAATATTTTGAAACTTAACTTCTTCTTTAATAGCATTAACAATTTTTTCTGCTGCTAAATAACCTATATCATAGCCAATTAATTGTTCTTCTAAGCTTTCAAATAATTGATCATCAATCTTAGTATATTCATTGACAATATTATCAATCATTTTTGATAAACCTTTAGATGAATTTTTTAGCCCATCATCAAATTTTTTCTTATTATCTTCTTCTTTAAAAATTCTATTCTCTTCATTTTTTTCTTTAATCTTTTTTTGTTTTTTTCGCTCTTCAAGTTTCTTTTTTAAATTTTTAAAGATATTCATATTATTTTTCCTCTTTAGCAAATTTAATAGCTTTATCAATAGAAACTGAAAAAATATTACTAATTCCAGGATTTTGCATTGTTACCCCTAGTAATGTTTTGCATTCCTTCATAGTTCCTGGTCGGTGTGTAATTACTAAAAATTGAGTTTGATTAGCATTTTGACGAATAATTTGAGCAAAACGTTCAACATTGGCAATATCAAGAGCTGCTTCAGCTTCATCTAAAATTACAATTGGAAAAGAAGAAATTTTTAATATAGCAAATAAAACAGCAATTGCTACTAATGTTTTTTCACCGCCTGATAATAACTTTAAATTACTAATTCGCTTTCCTGGAGGATGAGCCATCACTTCTATACCTGATTCTAAAATATTATTAGGGTCTGAACATGTTACAACACATGAACCGCCACCAAATAAGAATTTAAAAATATTTGGTAATTCATTATTAACATCATTAATAATTTTGGCAAATTTAGATTTTGCAGCTTTGTCTAATTCTGAAATAGAAACTTTAATATTGTTTACACTATCTTCTGTTTGTTTTCTATTTTCAACAATTAGATCATATTTTTCTTGTTTTTCTGTTAATTCTTCAACAGCTTTTGGGTTAATAGTACCAAGTGCATCTATTTCTGCTCTTAATTGATTAATAATTTCTTTAGCTTGTGCTTCGCTCATTGGTAATTCTTTACTATAATTTTCAACTGCAAATTCTAAAGTCATTCCATAAATTTCATTTATTCTATTTTTAGCATTATCATATGAATTTTGACATCTAATTAAATTTTGATTAGATTGTGCAAGTGCAGCTTTAATTCGGTCTAGAGAAATTCTAACTTCTTCTAAATTAGCTTCTATATCTTTTAATTGTGAACTATAATTTATTTTATTAGTAGTAGCAATAGTCAAACTTTCTTGGATCTTAGCTTTTTTAGATATTAAATTATTAATTTCATCTTGAATATTATTTTCATCAATTACTTTATTACTGTCAAATGATTTTCTAGTTAATGTTTCATATTCAATTAAATACTTATCATAGTTTTTTTGAGTATTTTCTAAATTATTACTAAGATTTGAAATAGCATATTTTTTTTCATTTACTTTAATATCTACTTCTGTGTGCTCAGCGCTAATTTTTTCATATTCCAACTTTGTTTCTAATAATTTAGATTCAATATCTTTAATTTCAACTTCTAATTCTTCTTTATGTTTTTCCAAATTAAATTGTGATATTATTTCTCTATTCGAACCACCAGTTATTGCTCCACCTGGGAAAACCACATCACCATCTAATGAAATTACTTTATATAATTGATATGTATATTTAGATATTCTTATTGCATCTTCAATAGTATTAGAAATAATTACTTGGCCAATTAATGCATCAATAACAACCTGCATTTTTGGATCTACATTTATTAATTTAGAAGCAATCCCTATAAATCCTTCTAATTCAGTTAAAACATCTAAATGTTCTTGTCTAACAAATTTTGATTTAATATCTCTTAAAGGTAAAAATGTGGCAGTCCCTCCATTGTTTTGTTTTAAAAAATTAACAGCATTCTTAGCATTTTCTGAGGTTTCGACTATGATATTTTCACCAGATTTACCTAATGCCTTTGAAATTGCAACTTCATATCTTTCTTCAACATTAATGAATTTAGAAACAATATCATATACACCTTTTAAAGCAAGTTTATTTTCTAAAACCGTTTTTACACCAAAAGATTGATTACTATTTCTTTCAATTTGTTCATTAATAATTCTCAGTCTAGTTGCTCTTTCAGTAAATAAGATGTTTAAATTATTAATCTCCTCATATGTTTTATTTTTCTTTAAAGCCAAGTCATTTGTTACATCTTCAAAAACTTCGACTTGACCTTTTAGCTCATTAATTCTTTCAGTTAATGAACTAATATCTTTTTTGTGAGAAATAATTAGTTGCTCATATGCTTTAATTTTATCTTGCTCATTAGATGAATTAATACCATCTAATAATTTAGAACTAAAAATTGCTTGCTTCTTTTCTAAAGTTGCTATTTGTTCATTAATTTTAAATAATACCTCATTACTTTTAGTTACATCTAAGTCTGCATCATTTAATCTTGATTTAATGAAATCTAATTTTTGTTTTAATTCATTTTCTAATGGTTGTTTTAATCTAGATTCATTTTCATTCATTTTAACTTCTTCTTCAGTTTTAGTTTTAACTACATTAAAATGTGAAATGTCTCTCACTAAAATAGAAATCTCTAAATCTTTTAGTTTATCAAACTTTTCTTTTCAAATTTTAGCATTTTCAGCTTGCTTTACTAGTTTCTTTAGATCCCTTTCCAGTTCTTTTTCTAGTGCAACAATAGTTGTTAAAGATTGTTCAGCTTTTTCTAAATGTCTTAATGATTCAGCTTTTTGGATAGAATACATTCCTATTCCTGCTGCTTCTTCAAACATTTTTCTTCTTGCTTCTGGCTTTGCTTCTGAGAAACTATTAACAGTTCCTTGTGAAATAATACCCAACGATCCCTTTGATAAACCTGTATCAGTAAAAATTAATTGAATATCTTTTAATCTTGCTGGTTCATTATTTATAAAATATTCATTATTACCTGAATCTCTAAATAATTTTCTAGTAATTGATATTTCATCCTTATCATAATGCAAAAATTTATTCGAATTATCAAATGTCAAAGTTACTTGAGCAAAATTAGACTCAGGCCTTGATGATGAACCTTTAAAAATAAGGTCTAATTTATTACTACCTCTCATATCTTTAACCGATTGCTCTCCTAGTACTCACTTGAAGGCATCAACAATATTTGACTTTCCTGCTCCATTAGGACCAACAATCCCTGTCATTTCATCTACAAAATCTATTTTGATTTCATCAGCAAATGATTTAAATCCATATGCATAAAATTTCTTTAAAAATAACATGTTAATTTCTCCCCTTTGAAAAATTCTTTTCTAATGCTTGCTTAGCAGCTAATTTATCTGCGGATTTAAAATCAGTTGCCTGTCCTTCACCAAATAATAACTTGTTGCCATTAGTATCAACACAATATAGTTTAGTGTATTTTTGCTTACCTTTATCTATATGTTCATATATTGGCTTAAAAATATTTGATGCTTGAATTTCTTCTTGGAACCTTGTTTTATAGTCTTTTGAGATATCAATTTCATTCATTTCATAACTTTTAATAATAGTTTTATTCAATATTTGAGAAACCTTTTTTATTCCTTGATCTTGAGCAATTGCCCCTATAAATGCTTCGAAAACATCTTCACAAATTCTTTCAGAAATAATATTTCCCTTACCTATTAATATTAACTTATTTAAATTAATTTGTTTACAAGCATTAGCTAATGTTTCTTTTTTTACTACATTTGATTTGATAGTTGACATATTACCTACATCCATTTCAGGCTTTTTTCCATATAAATAATTTACAATAATTCATTGAATTGCAGCATCTCCTAGGAACTCTAATCGTTCATAACAATATTTCAAACCATTTTCATTCGCATATGAAGGATGTGTTAATGCTTCCATATATATGCTAAATGTTTTAGGATTATTTATTCCAAAATTTTTCAAAATTTTCAATAAACTATCTCTTCACTCTTTTTGATTCATTTAATATTTCTTTCTTAATTTTATCTATAATTTTGAATTCTACTGATTCTTTTAACATTCTTAAGGAACTAAAAAATTGTTTATAATCAGCTGAGCCATGCGTTTTAACAGCAATATTATTGATGCCTGCAACAAATGCTCCTGCATTATTTTTATAATCAAATTTCTTCTTCACTTTTAATAAATAAGACATAATAAAAGGAAATAAAAATCAGTGCAATGGTTTTTTATAATAATTTAACATATCATTAAAAATTATTTTTGATGTTCCTTCTAATGATTTTAAACAAATATTACCTGCATATCCATCAGTTATAATTACATCTGTTAATCCCATTAAAATATTTTTAGGTTCTATATAACCTTGAAAATTAATGTTTTTATTTGCTTTTAATCTATCAAAAGCTAAATGATGATATTCAAAACCCTTATGATGCTCTTCACCAATATTTAAAATTGAAACCTTTGGATTATCAATACCTCGGCATTTTGCAAATAAATCACCAATAATAGCAAATATGTAAAGATCATAGTCATCACAATTAATTGATGCTCCAACATCAAGAATATTAAAACCCTTACCTGAGAATGTTGGAACATAAGGTATAAACCCTAATTTATTCACACCTGTTATTAATCCAAAATTTTGATAACATAAGAACGCAAAAATACTTGAATTCCCAGCTGATAATACTCCATCAGCCTTTTTTTGTTTAACTAAATTAATAGCTTTAAACATTGAACTATCTTTTTTTGTTCTTAAAATGGTAATAGAATCATTTTGTTCTATCTCATCAATTGCATTAATAATTGAAATATTTGTTGAATTAAATTTTATAGCTCTAATTTTTTCTTCATTACCAACAAGGATAATTTCTATATTTTTGTTTTGCTTTATAAAATCTTGACAAGCTAATATTGCTTCATCCAAACTATTTTCAAAACCCATTACATCAACAGCTAATATCATAAAATTTTTATTTATAATTTAAATTAAATTATAACATTTTGAAAAATAATAATAATTATTAAAATTTATTTTGTTTTGAAACATATCTTTTTGAACAACCCCTATAATTATAATTGGAGTAGATAAAAACCCCCAATCTATATTATTGGTGATTTTTAAGTCCGTTTCAAAAACTACACTTTTAAAGGACCATATGTATTTTTATCAAAGTTTAGGAAATTTATTAATCAATTAAATATCATAACAACTACATTTAAATCAGAAAACTAATATTTTAAATTAACTAGTCTACCTTTAATGCATAAAACAACATGATATGGTTTTAAGAACAAGATAATCAAATTAATTAATAAAAAGATTAATAATGGTTATTTTGAATGAATTAATTATATTGATAAATTACCAATTAAAAATAACATTACTAAAAAATATAATTATCAAGATTATAAATTTGTAATTAAAGAATATTATTCAATACAATTGAAACCCAATCTAGATATGTGCACTCAAAAGTAATTGATAATGCTTCTCAACAAGAAATTATCAATGCTTTAAAATCAGGTATTCAACATTTTGCAGATATTTGAATTAAAATCAAGACGATTCAAACTGATAATACTATGATGTTTAAGGGCAATAATTTTATTTCATCAGAAAGCTATATCAATTTTTTAAGAAATAAAAACATCATTAGAAGATTAATTCCTTTAAATGTACCACAAGCAAATGGGTGTGTAGAAAGATTGCATTTAACAATCGATAAAAAATGCTTAACTAGATTAGCAAAAACCCAAACAATTGAGGAAGCAAAAAATATTATTAATAAGTTTATAAAAGAATATAACAATTGTAGATATCATTATTATTCTGAATTAGAAAAAATAAAAGGAATTAGTTATGTTGAAAAGTATATGAAATCAATTAATGCTATTAAATTATTATACAATTATGGGTAAAAGCGACTTGTTCAATAAGATGGCCATTAAACATTATTAAAATTTATTTTATTTGTTTTTTTCTTTTAACGCACTCATTTCAAGAATTTGATCTCTTAATTCAGCAGCAAGCTCATATTCTTGATTTTTAGCTGCTTCTAACATCATTTTTTTAAGTTTTTGTATAGAAAGTGGTTTCTTATCTTTTTTACCCTCATTAATATTTAATTCAATTAGGTCATCATGAATATCTTTTATAATGGTTTGTGGAGTAATATTATGTTTTTTATTATATTCGATTTGAATGTTTCTTCTTCTTATGCTTTCATCAATTGCTTCTTGCATTTCTTTCGTTACCTTATCAGCATACATAATAATGTGGCCATTTACATTTCGAGCTGCTCTACCAATAATTTGAATTAATGATTTAGTGCTTCTAAAAAATCCTGGTTTATCAGCATCAAAAATACAAACTAATGAAACTTCTGGAACATCTATTCCTTCACGTAACAAATTAATACCTACAATAGCCTCATACTTCCCTTTCCTTAAATCATTAATTATTTTTAAACGTTCAAGCGTTTTTAATTCATTATGAAGATAAGCAACTTTAATATCACGTGAATTTAATAATTCTGATAATTCTTCAGCCATCCTTATAGTCATTACAGAAATAAATGTTTTTTCTTTCCTATCTCTTTGCTGATGTAATTCATTAATTAAGTCATCAATTTGATTTTTTGTATTTTTAACTAAAATTGTAGGGTCTAATAAACCTGTTGGTCTTACAATTTGTTCTACAATGCAATGATTTGTGTTTTCAATTTCTCATTCACTTGGCGTGGCTGAAACATAAATAACCTTGTCAATTTTAGCATTAAATTCATCAAAATTTAATGGGCGATTATCAAGTGCAGAAGGTAGTCTAAAACCATATTCTACTAATGATTGTTTTCTGCTCTGATCATTATTATACATTCCTCTAACTTGTGGTATAGACATGTGTGATTCATCAACTACTAACAATCAACCATTTTTATGAGTATTAAAAAAATCAAAAATTGTATAAGGTGTTTGTCCAGGTGCTCTTAATTCTAAATGACGAGCATAATTTTCAATACCGTTACAATAGCCAAATTCTTTCATTGATTCTAAATCAAATTTTACTCTTTGTTCAATTCTTTGTGCTTCTAATAATTTGTTTTGATTTTTAAAGTATTTAACTCTTTCAACCATTTCATCATAAATTCTTTTAAAAGATTCTTCACGATTATCACTATTTAAAACATATTCATTAGCTGGTGGAATTATAATGTAATTAATCTTCTCAATTTGTTTGCCAGTTAATAAATCAACTTTGCTTATTTTTTCAATTTCATCGTCAAAAAAAGAAATTCTAATTATATATTCATCATTAAAACCAAATGCTATTTCTAAGACATCACCATTAAAACGAAATGTTCCTGGTTTAAGTTCTATTCTATTATATTGATAATTTAATTTAATCAAATGTAATCTAAGATCATGCTGATTAATTTTTTCGTTCACTTTTAATAGTAAATTTAAATCAAAAAAGTCTTTTGGCGATGCACTAGCATAAATTGCTGCAACAGATGCCACAACAATAACATCATTATATTGAGATAATGAATTTAATGTTGAAAGTCTCATCATCTCAATATCCTGATTAGTTTTAGCAGATTTTTCAATGTATGTATCTGATTTAGGCAAATATGCTTCAGGTTGATAAAAATCAAAATAAGAAACAAAATACTCAACATGATTGTTAGGAAATAGTGATTTCAATTCTTGGTATAATTGTCCTGCTAATGTTTTATTATGTGCCAAAACTAATGTTGGTTGCTGAATTTTTGCAATCACATTAGCAATTGTAAAAGTCTTACCAGTTCCTGTTGCCCCAAGCAATACTTGTCTCTTAGTATTTTTAAAATTTTCTACTAATGACTTAATTGTTTTTGGTTGGTCCCCCTTTGGTACATTTGAGGAAACAAGAATAAAATTTTTGGACATTATTATTTTTTATAAATTTCAGCGATTGATTTTTGTTTAGTAGAGTTGTTGTTAACTTGATTTAAATATCCAAAAGAAGAAAATTTTGGCTTTCGAACACTTCGATTGATTAATGGAGTAGTTTTAGTTCCATTATTATTTTGTTGTAACTTTATATTTGGTTGAGCAACAAACTTTAATTGTTGTTGGGGCTGATTATATACTGGCTGAGCCACTTGAGCTACATGAACAGGTTGTTGAGCTGCTCCATTAGTTTGATTATAATAATTATTTGGTTGTTGTTCATTATAATATGGATTTCTTTCTAATTGATTCAAGTAATTAATAGTTTGTGGAATAGTTTCTTCTAACAAGTCTTGTTCATTTAATTGTTTTGCTTCCAGAATTTTTTGTAATTCTTCCTCTACTCTTTTTTTAATTTCTTCCTCAATCTTAAGCTTATTATATTTATCATCTAATTCTTTAAATTGTTCTAACTGATCTTTTTTATAATTCTCTTGTTCTTTAATAGTGTCTAATAATTTTTGATGAATATCTTTTAATTCACTATTTTCTTGTTTTAAAATATCATGAAGTTGCATTTCTTGTTGAATTTGTTGATTCAAAAAATGATTACTCATATCATTCATTTGTTTTTTTAGGTTTAATACTTCTTTTGCCAACTCATCCCTAACTATTTTTAATTTGTTTAGTTCTAAGGCATCATTTTGATTTTGAAATATATTGCCATTCAAATATTTAATTTCCTGCTCTGGGTTGTTATTGTAAAAATTAGAACCATTGTTGATAGGAACTTGTTTAAAAGTATTTGTTTGAATTGGTGGTGGTGTTGAGTTATTGTTATTATCCTTTAGTTCATTAACACCAAGATTTTTTTCTAATTCTTTAATATCTAGGGCCACTTCTGGTTTAATGTCATTATTAACAACATTTAAAACCTGATTCATAAAATCATTTTCATCATTAGATGGCGTTGACCCATCTCTATTTGAAGTTGATTCTTTAAAAATCTCTTCTAGATCTTGCTTTTTGTCTTCTTTATTTTCATTAATATTGTTTTTCTTCGATAAAATTTCGTCTACAACATTATTAATCTTATCTATATTATTTGTATTATTTTTATCCATAACATTGTTTATTTTATCATATTCTTCACTAATTATATTGTTTGATAATGTTAAATTTTCAAAATTAGAACTAGTTGTTTTCTTTAAATCATCAGTAATTGATAATTTAATTGGGGCTGCATTTTCATTAATATTGTAGTTTGGCATTTGAATATTATCAGATAAAATTTTGCTAACACATTCGTTTGCAATATTAATAGTAATATTAAAAAATAAAAAATCTGAATCCTCAATATAGATATTTAATGGGGATTTTTGTTCAAAACTTCTTAAAGAAACACTATCTCTTAGTTTTTGATTCAAATCTAAAAATCTAGTTCAATTTTTATCCATTGCTTCAATCGCTATTTTTCTTCATAAAAAATTAGCTCGTTCTTTACCTAATTCTTTATATCTATTAAATACTTGTAACTTTAATTCGTCACAAACTTTAATATAGATTTCATTAGTTGACTTCTTTTTATAAAAATCATGATTGAAATTAATTCAAACACCACATTTTTTATGAATATCATTGACTAAATCAACAGTATTTACCATGTCAATATTTTCTTTATGTCGATTAAGAGTAATTAAGGTCTCAACTATTCTTGGAATCATTCTAAAAATAATTTCGATCATATTATTAGATAGTAAAATAGAATCTCTCTGCTTATAAAATAATTCCCTTTGTTCACTAAGTACATAGTCATAATCAATTAAATTTTTCCGAATATCAAAATTCATATTTTCAACTTTTTTTTGTGTTCTAGTTAACATCTTGGAAAAGAATTTTAAATCAATTACTTCTTCTCCTAACTTATATTGAGCTTTATCAAATAAGTCAGTTGCAAATCGTTTAAATAATAAATCTTGTAATGAAATGAAAAAACGTGATTCACCAGGATCACCTTGTCTACCAGAACGACCTCTTAATTGATTATCAATCCGTCTTGATTCATTTCTTTCTGTCCCTAATACGTATAGTCCTCCTAGCTCAGCTACACCAGGTCCTAATTTAATATCAGTACCTCGACCCGCCATATTTGTCGCAATTGTCACTGCATATTTTTGTCCTGCACGTGAAATTATCTCAGCTTCTTTTGCATTATTTTTTGCATTCAATACTTCATGTTTTATCCCAATTTTATCTAACATTTTATGAAGTAACTCTGAGTCCTCAACTGAAACTGTACCAACTAATATTGGTTGTCCAGTAGCATTTCTTTTCTTTATATCTGCAACTACATACTTTCATTTTAGTTGCTTGGTAGCAAAAACATAATCTGGATGATCAATCCTTTGTTTAGGTTTATTTGTTGGAATATTAACAACAACCATATTGTAAATATTTAAAATTTCATTTTTTTCAGTTAATGCTGTTCCTGATACTCCGGCTAATTTTTTATACATTCTAAAAAATGTTTGATAAGTAATAGTAGCAACAGTTACATTTTCTGGTTCGATTTCAACATTTTCTTTAGCTTGAATAGCTTGGTGCAACCCAGCTGAATATGTTCTTCCTTCCATAACCCTACCAGTAAAAGCATCTACTAATGCTATTTCATCTATATTTTTTTGGTTATTGTGTTTAATAATGTACTCTCTACCAAGTTCCATCATATAATTAGCCCTTAAGGCGTTCATTATCTTATGAACTATTTCACTATTTTCAACATCATATAAATTACTAACATTAAAAAATTGTTCTGCCTTCTTTATACCAATATCATTTAAATTAATTGATTGTGATTCCAAATCTATAACATATTCAGCTGGTCGTAAACTTTTGACAAAGGCATCTGCTTCCTTATAAAGAGACAAATCATCATTTGGTATTCCGGCAATAATTAATGGTGTACGAGCTTCATCAATTAAGACAGAGTCAGCTTCATCAACAATAGCAAAATTTAATGGTCTTTGCATTTTATCATCATAATTTTGTACCATATTGTCTCTAAGATAATCAAATCCTAATTCAGAGTTAGAGACATATGTAATATCGCAATTGTACATTTCCTTTTTTTGATTTGGCATCATTGAGGCTGTAATAAAACCAACAGATATCCCTAATTTAGATAATGCAGCTTTAGAAAATTCAGCATCCCGTTCAACTAAATATTCATTAACAGTAACAATGTGTACACCTTTTTTAGTCAATGCATTGACATAAGATACTAGTAGTAATACTAAAGTTTTACCTTCACCAGTTGCCATTTCTGCAAAATCTCCAAAATGAGTTACAATCGCACCAATTAGCTGTGTTCTAAAAGCTTTTAAACCATGAACACGATAAATCATCTCTCTTGCAATTGCTAATCCATCAACTAAATAATTATCAACATTTTTATTATTCTCTTTAATATCATCCATCATCCGATATGATAAGTTGGTTAGCTCTTTATCTGAAAGTTTAGAGTATTTTTCATCTTTAGATAAAACAAGATCAGCAATATCACATGCATTATCTAAAACTCGTTGTTTTGGAGATATTTTTTTAAATGTGTTTTTAATGTTTTCAAATCTATTAGAATTTTTAACTTTTTTAATATTATCAAACATACTTATTTAATTATATAAAAATAAATATTTAGTTAATCATATTTATAAGGAGTTATAACAATTTTTAATTTCTGCTAATATTTCTTCATCTGTATATTGTATATATCTTGAAGTTGTATTAATACTACTATGTCCAAGTGTTTTTCGAACAATTTCTAAATTTATATTATTCTTAATTAAA
>JAZOSV010000008.1:0-5782 GCA_045657345.1 Mycoplasma sp.
TTGTTTGAAATACATAATGTCCTCTCAAAAGTAGTGTTTTTGAAGTGGACTAAAATCCCCTAAGGTCCTTTTGGGGGATTTTTTCGTCTACCCCACAGATACATTATATAGGGGTGTCCAAAAAGATGGGTATAAAAACATTTTTATATTATTTATATACTTAACAAGTATAATTTATATACTTAACAAGTATAACTTTGTATAATATTAAATAATATTTTATTTATTATGTGTGGAATTGTTGGATATATAACTTATAAAAAAGATGCTATTAATAAAGCGATAGGTGTTTTAAAAAAATTAGAATATCGTGGTTATGATTCTGCTGGAGTAGGTTATCTAGATGAAAATAAAAAAATTCAAATTAAAAAAGCAAAAGGAAAAATTAGCAATTTAGAAAAACAATTAAATTATAAGATTAATTCAAGTTGTGCTATTGCTCATACTAGATGAGCGACTCATGGCATTGTCAATGACATTAATGCTCATCCTCATTATGGTAAAAATGTTGTCTTGGTACAAAATGGAATCATTGAAAATTATTTAGATATCAAAAAAACATTGATAACTAAAAAAATTAAATTTTATTCACAAACTGATACAGAAGTAATAACTAAATTAATTGATTGACAATATTCTATTTTAAAAGATCCAATTAAAGCAATTAGAACAGCTTGCAAACAAGTTAAAGGTTCATATGCACTATTAATGATGTTTAAAAATGAACCTAACATTTTATATGCAATTAATGAACAAGCACCATTAGTGATTGTTAAAAATAGTAACAATGGTTTTGTTATAGCAAGTGATGTGAATTCGATTAGTAATTTTGGTACTAATAATTTTTGATTTTTAAAATCAAATGAATTGGCTATTGTTAAACAAAACCAAATCTCCTTTTTAGATGCAAAAAATCATCCTTTTAAAAAGAAAACAATCAAGGTTTCAATTGATCAACAAAAAAATGATAAACAAGGTTTTAAAACTTTTATGCTTAAAGAAATAAATGAACAAACTAACATCCTATTAAAAGTTTTAACAACTTATGTTTTTAAAGATGAAATAAGTTTTAATTTTAATAAAGTGTTAAATCATAGTTTATTAAAAAAAATAAGTAAAATTAGAATTATTGGTTGTGGTAGTGCTTATAATTCTGGTTTATTAAGCCAATCTTTTTTTAGTGAATTAGCTAATATCAAAATTGAATTAATTATTGCTAGTGAGTTTAGATATCAAAAATTTATTAAAGAAAGCAATATCTTAAATATTATAATTTCACAATCTGGTGAAACTGCTGATACCATCGCCTCTTTAAGATTATTAAAAGAACAAAAGGAAGCAGTTATTGCTATAGTTAATAATGTTAATTCTACAATTGCAAATGAAGCAGATTTTGTTATTAATATGAATTGTGGAATTGAGCAAGCAGTGGCCTCAACTAAAGCATATTTATCTACTTCTTTTATTCTTCATTTATTAGCATTCTATCTTGGAAAAATTAAAAATACACATCAGATTAATGATTCTCACTTTATCAAACAAGCTTATAGTGATATTAATCTTGGTGATAATGTTAATAAAAATAATAATGTTAAAAATATTGTTTCTAAAATTTATAAATTTAAAAATATTTTTTTTATCGGACGATCTATTAATTATGCAATATGTTCTGAAGCATCATTGAAATTAAAAGAATTAAGTTATTTAAATGCTAATGCATATCCAGCTGGTGAATTAAAACATGGTCCAATTTCTTTGATTGATGATAAAACTTTATCAATTGCTATTATGGCTAACAATAATGAATTAATTAATGAAAAAACATTATCTAATATTAAAGAAATTGAAACACGTAATGGGCACATATTATTGATAGCAAATAAAAAATATAGTAAATATTTAAAACATAATGACCACTTCATTGATAATTTTGCATCTGATAGTTTCTTTAGTTACATACCATCAATCTATATAGCTCAATTATTGGCCTATTATACTGCTTTAAAATTAGGTAATGATGTTGATTGCCCAAGAAATTTAGCAAAATCAGTTACAGTTGAATAGTTGTATTAATTTTATTGATATTTAAAATTTAAATTTATATATAATTAGAAAGATTGAACTATTATGAATATTAGTTTTAAAAAAATTAGAGAAAATATCGCTCAAATAATATATGTTAAGCATTTTACATGAAAGAATCCTAAGTATTCTTTAATTAATATTATTTATAATATCTTTATTATTAGTATTTCCTTAACAGGTATTATTCCACTTATTTTTCATCTTATATATCCTAATTTTAATGATCTTAATATTTTAAATGGTTATTATATTTCAGTTATTATCTTTTGTTTCATTTATATCATTGATTTTTTATTAAGACTATTAACAATAGATATTTATTATGAGACTTCTTATCTAAAGGCCTTAAGAAAACAAATTTTTAGTTATTATTCAAATTATCAATTTTTATCAAGCATAACTTGTTTGATATTGATAAGTATTTTTAAAAAACAACATAATGGACTAATCTTTTTTGGAAATGATAGCATCTTCACTAATGATGTTGCAATGATTGTATTTGCAATCTTATTTCTCTTAAATTTTGTTTCCATCTTTTTTCGTCTTATTATTTTTCATAGAAATTCAGAAAATTTAAACATATTAAAACAAATTTTGTATTCGAAAAGAAAATCTATAATTATTACTTTTATTATCATGATAGCAGCATGATTAATTTTTTCTTATATAGTTTTTATGGTGGAAAGAGATTCAAATTCAAATGTTAATAATATGGCAGATGCCATGTATTTTACTTTCATTTCAATGACAACAGTTGGTTTAGGCGATATCACTCCTAATACAACAACTGGTAAAATCTTTTCTGTGATTATTGCTATCTTTGGAGCTAGTTTCTATGCATATGTTGGTAGTATTTTTGTAAATATATATATTGAATATATTAATAAGATTAAACAAATTAGATATGAAATAAAAAATCAAAGACTAAAAGAAAATGAAAACAAGAAACTACTATCTGAAATCAATGATATTGTTTTAAAAAATCTTTATCTTAGTGGTGTGATCAAAAAGAATAAATATAATCAGCTAATGAAATTACACCAACAAGCAAAAGAAAAAGAAAAAATCATTTATTCTTTAACAGACTTTAAATTTGATAAAAAATCACAAAAAATTTTTTTAGATAACCATGAACTAGGACTAAAAGTTCATAATAAGGAAATAATAAAAGAAGCACATGCAAAAAATTGATTGATTTTAAATGATAATAGCAAAACATCTTCAGTCTTATACAAAATGCCTGCTAAATTTATTGAACAAATTAAAGAAAGCAAAAAAATGCCAGTGATTTTTACATCCAACTTTATTAATGAAAATATTGAAAAAGTTTTTGTTTTTAATAAAAAAACTTTAAAAGCATGTGTTTTAGAACTTAATTTATGCGCATCTTTAACATTAGAAAAAGAAAATGCATGAACAGAATTTAGTTCTTTTACAAACATGTCAAAAAATAAATTTGATGCTATTTTTAAAAAATCTGAGAATATTAATGTTCTTTTAGTTAGAAATTTTATAGTCTATGATAAAGCTAAATTATTAGAAAGTTTTGGTATCAATACGAATATCAAGATAAATAATATTTACTATTTAAAATAATAAATGTTTAGATACTTGATACATTTTTATATCTTTCTTTTTTAAATAGCATAACATAATAAATTAAAGAGCTTTTTAAATTAACTTCAAGGTTAGACTATTTATATGGCTAAATTTTTTTTAAAATCTAAAAATAAATACCTTTGATATTTTCTAATCTTTTTGGAAAACTTAAAGACATTTACAATTATATATTATTTTTTAAAAAAAATAAAGTATTTAATGAAAATAATTAAAAAATATTCAAAAATCAGTTTTTGATATTGATTTTTAGTGTTTTCATTTAATAAAAAAAATTGAAATTTATGTATTTAAATTTCATATTAATAGCAAGATTTACAACTACAACAACATCAATTAAAATTAAATTATTATGAACAACATAGCTCTACAAGATGATGTTATGATTAAGTCATTAGAAAGACAATTTTTAAAATGTTGTACTGAAATAATTAATAATAATCATCAAAATGAACCAATTATTAATGCTGTTTTAAAAACAATCAAAAAGTGAAATTTTGTAAAAAAGATCATTAATAAATCCGTTGAAAATCAAACTACCTATTTTAAAACACTAAAACAATCTAAAAAGCAATCTTGTCTAACACACAAATCAACTTTTTATAGTTTTCTTACCAAAATAAGAAACATTTGGCTATTAATTAAAGACAAAAAATACTGAACATTAAACAATAGTTTTTTTAAACAAATTATTAATAATGTTCCGCTTCCAGCAAACCCAAACCGAAAATATGATATTAAATTAGAAAAAACAATCGGTGATCTTTATTTTCATCAACACAAACAACATTTTTTATTTAATAAAACTAATATTTGGAAGCAAAGCCAAACATTCTTTCCGAAGATATCTTTAAAAACCATTTGTAAGTATATTAAAAGACATCCTGCTTATATTGAAGGTAAGAAAAGAACAAAAATAAAACATTCATTACGAAAATGAGATTTAGATATTGGCAATATTCAATTAGATGTAAAAGTAATTGGTAAAAAAGATAACTCATTTCAGCGCAAACTCTATATTTTAGATGCTAAAGATCAACAATCTAAACTATATTGTTGTAAGTTGTTAAAAACTCAAACTAAACAAGAAATATTAAAAGGATTGATTGAAATCATTGATTTTTATCATCAACATAAAATTAAGATTAAAAATTTAAGAACTGATAATGCAATGGTGTTTAAACGTACAAATTGAGTTCAAACAAGTGAATTTAATAATATTTTGAAACAATATAACATTAATCACGAATTTATTCCCTTAGGTCAACCTGAGTGTAATGGAGTTACTGAAAGACAACATCGTATTTTAGATGAAGAATTCATTAAACATAATATTTTAATTAAAAACTTTAAAGAATACGAATGTAGATTAAAAGAATATCAAAATTATTTTAATACTAATCGGTTTCATAAATATTCTTTTATGAACAACAAAAACAATTTTTATACACCTATGCAGTTTTTAACTAAATATTATTTTAATAAACTAAATGCTTGCTAATCATTCTTTTAATTTTTCAATTAAATATATAGTTTGGTCTTCACCATCTATTTTTTGCTTATCATATTTAGCGTCAAGTTCAGCAAATTTAATATTTTGTTGTTTTTTGTATTTCTCTAATATATTTTCTTCTTGACGCAACACTTTTTTAATTGAAACTAATAAATTTTCACCAAATTGGTATTTTTTGAAATCTTGATCATTAAATTCTTGAATCAAATTGTATTTTGGAAACTTTTTGACATAAGTATTAAAATCAACAGCTGGGTTTTTTTGTTTTGAAATGAAATAATCAATAATGATCCTTTTATAAATCAATAATTTATTATGAATATAAAATTCAAAATTATCACCTTGAAATTCTTGTAAATTATTAAGTTGATCTTCTTGCTTCACAATTTTAATTTGTTCAGCTTCATTTGCAGCTTGATTATGAAAAAAGTTTTGTATAGTTGTTGTAATGGAATCAATTTTTTTGTTTTCCATATCTTTTAACTCATTAGCCATTGTTTCATTACTTTTATTTAAAATGTCTTGAGCAATTGTCTGTTCAATTTGTTGTGTTTTAAACTTCGTTTT
>JAZOSV010000009.1:0-19887 GCA_045657345.1 Mycoplasma sp.
ATATGTTGCATAATCTTTAATGTTTGAATTAACAATATTTATATTTGCTACATCTATACCACCTTCAGGTAAATTTTCAAATAATGTTTTTTGCTTACTAACAATCATTGTTTTAATTGTATTATCAAATCCATTAGCAAAATTTCTAAATTAGGAATATCACTAGAAAATAATTCATTATATCCAAATGATTTTTTTATGTCATAGTAGTTTTAACAAGTTTAAATCCTTAAATAATAAAGCTAGGTGTTGTTAAATTTTGTGCTGCTGGTTGACCTTTATTATAAGCTACTTCTTTCTTTAAGGATACAGTTGCAGTATATTGTCCTCTACCACTATCAGAATTTAGATCCTTATTTAGTGTAATAACTAAATCATCTGAGTTAAATCACTCACAGAATTTTTATTAATAAATTGACCTTCAAAGATTTCACTTGCTTGTACTTTTTTTAATACAAATACTTTAATTTATTCCTCTGTGACAGTTGCAATATCTACTTCATTACCATAATTAAACTCTTGATTTGCTGTAACTTTTACTTTTGAATTATATTTTACAAAGTCTAGAATAGTAAAAGCGAATTAACCATTACTTTGTTCTGTATTATTACTATCAATATATTTAGAGATATTTAATGATTAAGTTAATAAAAAATGGAATTCATGATTTGGAATCATTCAAATTTGAAATTGCAACATCGAAAGAAAAAGTTAATACTTTTTCTAGAACAAAGTTAAAATGAGTAATTATTTGAATTGTTGGTTAAATTTGTTGCCCACTTGCATTCGGTATTATTATGTTTGTTATTAATATTTTTGCAAACATGTTTGCTTAAAATCATTAACTATTAATACATTATTTAAATATACACCAGATCAATTTGATACGGCAATAACACAAATTAATAATGCTTTAACAGCTGCATCAAATTCAATCAATAATATTATTATTACTTATTTCCCTAAAGGCATTGAAAGTGTTTCAGTAGTTCAAATTAAATTAGAAAAAGTTGGTATTAATTTAGAACAATATAAAGATATATTAAATGAATTGAAAACTAATGCTGATGCACAAACATTTTTAGCAGCTATTAATAATTTTAAAAATAAAATTGATGCTATTTCTCAACTAAAAATTTTTACTTATGACAAAAGCAGCATTATGGATGATGTAAGTAAAATTGAAATGGCTTCATTAGTTAATGAATTATCAACAAAGATTAATGCTCTTCTTGAAGATGTTACACCTAATAACTTTCATTATGGAGATTTAGAAATTGTTTTAAGTAATTTAGCTACTAAAAATAATTGGGATGCTAATATTAAATTAGGTTTATATAACTTAGTTAGTAATTTTAGAACAACAATTTAAAAAGTACCAGCATTTTAATTATTACTTTTAAAAATACTGATTTATTAAATCTTGGACAATATGAAATTGATGGTCAAAAATCTAATGTTAATGATAAATGATTATTTAAAACAATTATTTGTTGATACACCTTTTGAACAAGGTACAACAAATCAAAAAATTTCTATTGGTAATTTCAGTTTTAAAAATGACAATAACACAAAGTTTGTAAATATTGAGAAAAAGATTGATTATCGAGTTTTAATCAAATTGATCTTCCGATTAAATTTAATGCACACGCAATTGATTATAATGGAATTGAATTTGACACTTGAACAAAGAACAAAGATGCTATTGGCATTTCTTAAATAATATTTATTTTCATTAATTAACTAGCCATGAAATACCATTATTTTAAGTGTGTCATTTATAAAAAGGTCATATAATAAATAATACTTATGATTAATTATAGATATCAATTAACTCAGCCAAGAAAAATTGTTAAAAAAATATTTGATGAGAATATTAAAGGAAAGGTAATTGTAAAGCCAACATATTTTTCAATATGTGCAGCTGATCAAAGATATTTTCAAGGAAAAAGAAAAATTGATATTTTAGATAAAAAATTGCCACTATCATTAATACATGAAGCAGTTGGAGAAGTTATTGTTGACGAAACAAATACTTTTAAACCAAGAGATAAGGTTATATTATTACCCAACATAATTAATGAGGAAAAATATGAAAATTATAACCCTAATAATCTATTTATGTCCTCAAGTGCTGATGGATTTATGCAGGAAAAGATTATTATAAATCCTAATCAATTAATAAATTTTAAAAATAAAAATGAACAAATTATGGTATTTAGTGAGTTATTATCTGTTGCTATTCATGCTATTAATACTATTGATAATCATTTAAAAAAAGCAAAAACAGTTGGTATTTGAGGAGATGGTAATTTAGGTTATTTACTTCATTTATACTTAAAACATAAATATAAAAATCTAAATGTAATAATTTTTGGTACTAATCAAGAAAAATTATCAATGTTTGGCATGACTGACAAAAGAATCAATATTCTTAATAATAAGATTATGAATGTAGACATTGCTTTTGAAGCAGTTGGTGGTGAAAATTCTCAAAATGCTATTAATCAAATTATTGATTATATTAATCCTACAGGAATAATTTGTTTACTAGGTGTGTCTGAAAATTTACAACCTATTAACACTAGAATGATTTTAGAAAAAGGAATTACATTAATTGGCAGAAGCAGAAGTTTAAAAAAAGATTTTATTGAAGCTATTAGATTTTTAGAAAAACCAGAAAATAAAGAACCTATTAATAAAGTGATTGCTAAAGTATTTATTGTTAGAAATATTCATGATATAGTTGATGCTTTTGATTTTGATTACACTAATTACTGAAAAACACTAATAAAATGAGAAATGTAAATTTTATTTTTTGCAAATTGTTGCCAAACATATAGCAACTATCAAATCTTTTTCATTTGTTGAACGCGAATTTAAAACAACTGGTATTTTGGCGCCAAGGACAATCCCTACAAAAGATCACCCACCTAAATAAACTAAACCTTTAGTCAAGATGTTTGCAGATTCAATATCAGGACAAATTAAGATATTTGCCTTTCCAGCAACTGGATCATTATTGTCTTTTATTTTTTTACTATTTAGATTAATGGCTAAATCAATTTGTAATGGCCCTGAAACATAACAATTTTTTATTTTCTTTTTTTTAAATATTTTTTGTAGTTCAAAAGCTATTTCAGTAGATGGCATTTTGTCATATACTTTTTCTTTTGCTGTTAAATTAGCAACATATTTATTTTTAATACCTAAACTATTGGCTAAACTAATAGCATTTTTTATAATTTCAACTTTTTGCTCTAATGTTGGTTTTATGATAATAGCTGCATCAGAAATTAGATAAAAATTTTGATAATCTGGATGATAAGATAAGCAACAATGAGACAATAAGTTTTTGGTTCTCAAACAATATTCTTTATTTAAAAAACTTTTTAAAAATACGCTAGTATCAATTACGCCTTTCATCAAAAAAGCATTTTTATTTTCTTTAGCTAATTGCATTGCCTTATTTGCTGCCTCTATATCATTATTAGAATCAATTAATTGTCAATCATTAGTAATATTAATGTTGGCTCTTAATAAATATTTTTTAATTTTTTTTATGTCACCCACTAAAATAATATTTTTAATAATCTGCAATTTATAAGAAAAATTAATTGCTTTTAAAAAATAGTCTTCATATGGACAAACACTAATTAATGTTTTTTGATTTTTATTTTTTTTAGCTAATTGTACAAAATAATCAATATTATATTTTTTTGTATTTGTTGATTTCATTTATTAAAATTATAATATAAATAAAAATTAATACTTTTCTTAATTTATGAATATTGCAATAATTTTATCTAGTGGAACAGGATCAAGAATTAAATCTTCAAAAATACCAAAACAATTTATTGAAATAAATAATAAACCAATTATTGGACATACTATTGATCGCTTTATAACAAACAAGCAAATTGATAAGATTGTAATAGCCTGTCACCCAGAGTGAATTTCCTTTTTAGACAACTATTTAAAAAATAATGTATCAAACTTTAATAACATTTATGTAATCAAGGGTGGTGAAACTAGAAATGATTCCATCACAAATGCAATTTTATTTTTAAAAAAAGAAATCAAATGCAAAGATAGTGATAATATTTTAATTCATGATGCTGTTAGAATTTTTGTAACTGATAGAATTATTCTAGAAAACATTGAAAAAATGAAGATGCATGATGCAGTTGATACAATTGTACCTTCAATAGATACAATTGTACAAATAGATGAGAAACAAGAAATTATAAAAAGCATACCTGATCGTAAATTTTTATGCAATGGACAAACGCCACAAACATTTAAGCTTAAACTTTTAACCAACTTATATTTGAATCAAAAAGTTAAAGACACTTCTGATAGTTTTAAATTCCTATTAAGTTGCTACCCTAATGCTAAGATTGGAATTGTATGAGGTGAATATGAAAATTTTAAAATTACTTCAGATTGAGATTTAGACTATGCAAAGAAAATTTTAAAGTAGATTATTATATAATATATTATTGTTAGAAAGAATTAATATGTTATTTTATCCAAATTGAAGCAATATTTTTGATTATATATATTATGATGAACCTTCAAGTATTCTATTTATAAAATATGTAACTAGAGAAATCAAAGAGTATTATAAAGTAGATAGGAGTTTTTTTTATTTAGAATTATTACCATTGTTAAAAGCAGAGAAGGAATTTAGATCTATCTTACATTGAGGCATTAGACAAGAATTAGCAATTAAATTAGATGAAAATATTCCTGAATTTGAACTAGTGGATTTAAAAGTTTATAGTAAATTCAAAAGAAAATAATAATTTTATGAGTAAAGCTGTTTTTATAACTTTTGAGGGGTTAGATTGTTCAGGTAAATCAACTATTGTAAAAAAGTTAAATGATTATTTGGAAGATAAAAAAATCTCATTTTTAAATACAAGAGAACCAGGTGGTTATAATAACGTTTTTGCTGAAAAAATTCGCGATATTTTATTAGATAACAATATTGAATTAGATAATAAAACTGAAGCACTACTTTTTGCTACCATTAGAAGCCATCATGTTAGTAATGTTATTATTCCTAATTTAAAAAAAGGAAAAATTATTATTTGTGATCGGTACATTGACTCTTCATTAGTTTATCAAGGGATAGCAAAGGATGTTGGTTTTAAAGAAGTTTTAAAATTAAATGAATATGCTATTGATAATTGCTGACCAGATCTTACTATATATTTGAGGATTGACATAGATACATATAATCAAAGAATATTACAAAGACAACATTTAGATCGACTAGATAATCATTCAATTCAGTTAAAATCTAAAATTATAGATGGATATGATTTCTTAGCAAAAAAATATAAAAAACGCTTTGAAGTTATCGATGCTACTTTATCAATTGATATGGTTTTTAATAATGTTTTAAATGTTTTAAAAGAAAGAGGGATTATTTAGATGATATTTAATGATTTCTTATTAGAATGAAAAAAAAATGATTGCTTCCCACATTGTTTAATAATTAAAAACAATTTTTGTTGTAATTTTAAGATATTAATTAACAAATATTTAAAATCATTAGTCTGTAAAGATTTTTTGTTTTGTGATCAATGTAATGATTGTCAAAGGATTGAAAACGGATATTATACTGATTTAATTTATTTTGAAAATTCTCAAGAGCATCCCATAAAAAAAGAAGATATTATTAATATTGAAAAGAAATTTAGTTATGATGCGTCGGGTGATAACCTTATTAAGTTATATGTAATTAAAAATATTGAAAATGCTAATAAGCAAGTAATGAATTCATTATTAAAATTCCTTGAAGAACCGCCTCCTAATACATATGCTCTTTTCTTTTGTAATAATGAATATAATTTACTATCTACAATTAAAAGTAGATCACAAATAGTTCATATCAATGATTTTCAAAAAATTGAGCATAAGAATAAAGAAATTGATGATGTTTTATCATTAATTTTTTTAGATGTTGATGAATATGAAAATTTTATATCAATTTATGATTTTGATAATTTATTTATTTTGGCTAAAAGAATGATAAAAATTAATGATGTTAAAGATGAGATTAATATTTTTAATCAACTGAAATTGTTAGATAAAAACGAAATAAATGTTTTGCTAAGAATTTTATTAGTATTTTGTAATTTAGAAAAGAAGCCAAAAATAATTGAACTACAATCTCATCTTAAATTAAATATTAATAAAAATACTTTTATAATGAAATTGTTAGAAGAGATAAATTAAAATGAGAACAATTGCAGCTATTGCTACACCATTAATTAACTCAGCCATTCATATTATTAGAATTTCTGGTCCAGATGCTTTTAAAATAGTACAAAAAATTTGTAAACAGAAGATCAATATGTTAGCAAATTCTATTCAACATAATTTTATTATTGATAAAAATTTGAACATTGTTGATGAAGTTTTATTAAATATTTTTTTAGCACCGAAATCTTTTACTGGTGAAAATGTTATTGAAATCAATTGTCATGGTGGTAATGTAGTTACTAAAAAAATTTTTAATTTATTATTAATTAATGGGTGTAATGCGGCCAAAAATGGGGAATTTTCACAACAGGCCTATTTAAATAACAAAATCTCATATATGCAAATTGAAGCAATGAATAATTTAATTAATGCAAGCACAGAAAAAGCTGCAGACATTTCAATTAAAGGTTTAGTTAATTCGAACAACAATAGTATCAAAAAAATTAGGGATAAAATTTTTGATATTATGGGATCAATAGAAGTAAATATTGACTACCCTGAATATGATGATGTTCCAAATTACACTAATAAACAAATTATTAAAATGTTAGAAGAACTTAATCAACAAATAAGATTAATTATTAATGATTCTAAAATTATTGCTCCTATTTTTCATGGATTGAATATTTCAATTATTGGGTTACCAAATACTGGTAAGTCATCTTTATTAAATTGTTTGTTAAATGACGAAAAAGCAATTGTTTCTGATATCAAGGGAACAACAAGAGATATTGTAGAAGGTAGATTAAATTTTTGTGGATTACCAGTTAATTTATTAGATACTGCTGGTATCAGAAAATCAACTAATCAAATTGAAAAGATAGGTATTCAAAAAACATGAGATGTAATTAATAAATCAGATTTAGTTATATACCTTATAGAAAATTATAAACAAAATCAAACAATTGTCGATTCATTAAAGAATAAAAAAGTTATTAAAGTAAATACAAAAGCAGATAAATATGATTATCCTAAAAATGAAATAAATATTAGTGTTAAAAACAAAGACATTAATAGCTTAATAAAAAGATTAAAAAAAGAAGTAGAAAAAATTGTTAATTTTTCAACTAATGATTTAATATTGCATTCAGATAGACAAATTGTTTTAATGGAAAAAATTGAAGAAAATATTTCAGATGCAATCAATAACTTAAAAGCAGATGCTACTACCGATTTGATTTTATTTAATTTAGAAAAATCAATAAAATTATTCAACAATATTTTAGGTTACAATTTTGACTATGATAAACTTGATGAATTATTTTGTAAATTTTGCTTAGGAAAATAAGATGAAAATAAAATATTTTGATACTCATTCACATTACAACATAAAACCATTAAATGAATTATTAGACGAGCATTTTGCAATATTAAATGAAAAGAATATTTTTGTTAATGTTGTTGGGACAAATATTGAGGATTCAATGATAGCTATCGATATTGCTAAGAAGTATCACAATGCCATAGCTAGTATAGGAATTCATCCTAGTGAAGCAAAAAGCAAAGATGATTTAAAATCACTTGAAAAACTTTATTTGGATAACAAGGAATATGTTAAAGCTATTGGTGAATGCGGAATAGACTATCATTATCAAGATTTAAATAAGGAAAATCAAAAATTCTTTTTTGTTGAACAAATTAAGTTAGCCATTAAATATGGATTAACACTTGTATTACACATTAGGGACGCACATCAAGATGCGCTCGAAATCCTTAATGATTTTGATTTATCCAACATAAAAGTAATCATTCATTGTTATACAGATAAATTAGAATTTGCAAAATATTATGTAAAAAAAGGCTTTTTTATTTCTATTCCTGGTGTTGTTACTTTTAAAAATGCTCTTGATGTTAAAGAGGTAAGCAAATGAATTCCATTAAATTTATTGTTGACAGAAACAGACGCTCCATTTTTAGCTCCAGTACCAAATCGAGGTAAAATTAATCAATCAACTAACCTATGTTTTACTAATGAATATATTGCCTCCTTAAGAGCAATTGACAATGAACAATTGAATGAACAATTAATTAAAAATGCTTGTATAGCTTTTAATTTAAAATTATAAGTAATTAGTTTATAATATCTAGTAATTATGTTTTTAAGAAAATCAGAGGAAGTTAAGAGAATAAATGCACTAAATAAACCACATAACGGTGATAAACAAGGGCATTTTGAAAATCCTAATAATATTATTGAAATAAAGGGCGTTAAAAAGTCTTTTATTAATGGTGAGTTGATAACTAATGTATTAAAAGGAGTTGATCTTTCAATTAAGAAAGGTGAGTTTGTTGTTATTCTAGGTCCATCAGGCTCCGGAAAGACAACCTTGATGAATATTATTTCTGGTTTAGATAGAGCAACAGAAGGTGAAGTTAATGTTGTTGATTCAAATTTAATTAATCTGACAGATGATGAATTAACAATTTTCAGAAGAAGAAACATAGCTTATGTTTTTCAACAATATGGATTATTACCAAATTTAAAAGTTTATGAAAATATTCAAGTAGGTGCTTTTTTAGCACATTCAAATCAAAAGGAGAAAGAAAGAATAGCTCGTAAGAAAAGGCATAAAAGTACTAATATAAATTTTAAGTCTTCTATAAATTGAATTAATAATTTTGATATTTTCTTTGAACCAATTAATTATTTATCTACTTATATAATAAATTTATTTATTGAGAAATTTTATAATTTGAAAAATCTATCTAGTAATTTAATTAGTGTTGAAGAAGCAATGGAAATGTTTAGCATTAGTAGTTTAAAAAACAAATTCCCTTCACAATTATCTGGTGGACAACAACAAAGAGTATCAATTGCAAGAGCAATTTGTAAACATGCTAGTATATTATTTGCAGATGAACCAACCGGAGCTGTTGATGAGGAAATGAGTGATATTATTCTAGATTCATTTAAGTACATTAACAAAAAGTTTGGTACAACAATTGTAGTCGTAACTCATAACCCACAAATTGCTAATTTGGCAAGTAAGGTAATTTATTTCAAGAATGGTTATATTGATAAGATTATAGATAATAATAAAAATTAAGTTTATATATAATCAAATGGTAAAACCATTTGTTTTTTTGATACAATTATTATTGTATGAATAAATTATGAATTGACATTGAAGAGTATTTTAATTGCAAATACCATTTAGGTTACTTAATAATTGATAAACAAAAAAACGAAATTAGAGGGTATGAAAAAATAATAGGAGCAGATGACAATATAGATGACATTATATTAAATAACAATATTAGTGAAATCTATATTTTTAATGAAAATGATTCGCTTTATTTAAAGAATAAATTATTTAAAAATACCAATTGTAAAATTATTAATGTATCTGAAAAGTATACAAATTTATTAGAGGGGACAAAATTACAATTAACTAAAAATATGGATATTGCAAAAGCTTCAGGAATTAATATTAATTATGACCGTTTGCACAATCCATTGTATGATGTACAACTTTCATATTGTACTTACCATAACTTTAAAATATCATCAGTAGACTTGCAACAAGATATGCTGTATGATTCTTTCTTTGCTTTAACTGGCAAATTTAACATCTTATGATCACTAATGAAAACAAAGGATATTAATTTAAAAAATGTAGATCTTAGAATCATTCAACCAAAAAAATTAGAAAAGCGTTATTTTCTTGATGCTTCTATGATTATGCAGAATGAAGTTACTTTGATTGACTATGACACTAATGAAAAAATTGTTTATAACTTGACCAGAAACAATATTCCAAAATTTGTTGAGGCTATGCAAGAAAACATTATTATTTTTTTAGAAGCTAAAGATCAAAAAGAATTATCTTTTAGAATTTGAACAATTATGTATGAAGACAATAAACGTAGTTACAATCATAATAATTTTATTACGCCTTTATTTGTTTTTTTAGGAATCAATTTAGCTCGTTTTAAGATTCGATTAAAAGAACTTTATACAATTGAATATATTAAAGATTTTTTAGAGAATGAGCTTTCAATTGAAAATATTAAGCGTATTAATTCTTATAATGACGGAACCAAGCATTTATCTAATCAATAGCATTGATATATAATAATTAAAATGTCTAAACTATTAAAACAATGTTTTAAAACTTTTCTATCAAAACCAGGCTTTTTTTTTACGATAGCAATATCATTTTTTGCTATTACTTTTATTTTATCAGCATCATTGACATTATTATCTTCAATTTCAACATCAATTAATGATATTAATCAAAAAAGTAAAGTAGCAGAATTAACTATTAATAATTTAAATAATTTAAAAAGTACAATTCTTATTCCTGACTTTGATAGTAATATTATTGGAAAGAAAAATTATCAACCAAAAATTGTCAAAACAGTTGCAATTGATATGAATCAATTAGATATAGATAATTGATCTAACTATATCTTAACTGATGAACAAAAGTTTAATTTTCTTCGTTTCTTTCCTTTTAAAAGAAGTCAATTACTACCACATGCTATTAAAAATAAATTTTCATTAAATCCAGATAATAATAAAGATTATGTTAATGTTCCTGGAGAATTAATTCAAATAGTTGGTAACCCACTATTAAATATTCCTTTATCTCTTAATAATGCTGCATATGGATACAGTTTTTCTTTTTTTGACCCTTTTACTAATAAACTCTTATCCGACCCTAGAAATTTTTTATTTAAATATGATGAAGAAAAACAAGAAGTAACTAGTTTAGGTCTTTATAATAATGGTAATATTCAAAATAAAATTGAAATTTCTACTCAATACACTGCATATAAAAATCCGCAGGCTAATGGAGATGTAATTTTTGATAATGGTAATGTTTCACCAAATGCATTGTATCGTGATCAACCGAATAGTTTAATTGCAAATACATATAATATTAATAATAAACAGCTACAAATGAATGATATCTTTTCTGATGAATCAGTTGTTATTAATGATGTTAATTATAATTTAATTAAAAATGCTCGGTATGGTTTTAGTCATTCAGTTCAGTTTTTTTTAAATTCATTATCAATATTTAATACGCCTCCACAAGATAAATATCAACCATATTTAAGAGTGCAAGATGGATACCAATTTAATTTTGTTCTAAGTAACAATAAAGATGAAACAGATTTAAAATTCAAGACTTTTCTAATAACAAATGATCCTGATAATAGATTGTTACAACCATTAGTATTAGATGAATTTAATTTATTTGGTATGAGTAAATCTAAATATGATAAATTAGATGAAAAAAGCAAACAAAATATAAATAACAAAATTAAATCATCTATTAGGCAATATGCTAATAAATTATCTCAAGATTGGAATGAGCAAAAGCATAATTGAATTATTAGTGAATTAACAACTTATTTGAATTCTAATTCTAATATTAATTGGACAGTTGAAAATGAATATTATTATCAATCTGAAGATAACCAGGAATTACTATTTGTTTCTAAGGATAATAAAAATGTAAATAAATTAGTAATGGTTAATGGTGTTGATTTGCCATACCAGCAATCCCAGAATAAATTGGCAAATTTTCTTAATAAAAAAAATAAACCATTATCTTTAGATGATGTGAAGGATTTTTTGACATATATTTCAACCTTCACATTGGGTAATAAGAATAAAACAGAAAAATTTATTAAAAACACTCAAAATTGTATTAATTTGATTGAAACTAAAAAAACTAAAACTATTGATGAATTTGCTATGACTGGTGATTGAAAAGAATGAGTTTATCGATATGGATGTAATTTACTTTTAAATAATAATGATCCTTTTAGTACCACATTCACTTTCAAAGAAAATGAAGGTTTTACTTCACTTTGACTATCTCAAACTTTTAAAAAAGTTAATATTACTAATTATTTTGTTGTAGTTAGTGATTCATATTTTGTGGAAAATAAAAAGAAATATTTACCAACAAGTAGCAACACTAAAATTAGTTTAAATGGTAATAATGATTTTCCACTTTACAGTATGAATGATATTTTAAGTGGAAATGTTGACCCCAATTACTTTGATCTTAATAATCCAAATACTTACCTGAATCAAATACCAGCAGAATATAAAATTAATTTTTTTAATCATCAATTTTTAATTATTGGTTCAGGAGTATCTGCTGACTATGCATATCCAATTGTTTCAATCCAATCTCCTATTCCTAATCCTAAAAAACAAGGAATTATTTATACCACTCAATCTTTATATAATGCTATTTTGAAATTTAATAATTTACCTGAAACAATTTCAAATATTAGTATTCATGTTAAGTCAGGTGATTACAATAATGTAATTAATAACATAAAGCTTTTTGCTAAAGAAAAATTTAATAATGAAAATATTTTTAATCTAGTTAATACTTCAAATAGTAATAATCTAAATTCATTAAGATATTCTTTGCCACAAATAATTCAAAAAATAATAGTATTTGGTTCTATTTTTATTAGTCTCTTGTTATTTATTATTCTACTATATGCTTCTTTTATGTTAATAAATATTATTATTGATAAATTAAATAAAATTATTGCTATTTGTCGAGCTCAAGGTTTTTCTAATACTAAGATTGCTTTTATCATTGCATTACCATTAGTTTTATTAGTAGGAATTGTTGGTGCTTTAGCATATTTATTAACATTTTTCTTGACACCTTATGTTTTAGGAATTTTCTCAAATTTATGATTTTTACCTTTATTAAATTCTAATTTTGTTTGATATATCCTTTTAGGTTCTGTTGCTATTCCAATGATTATTGCTACAGTAATAGTTTTTAGTTTAGTTTACATTAAATTTCGAAAACCAATACTAGATAATTTAAATGATGTTGATAATGTTAAATCAAGTGGTTTATCTAATGTATGTCGTTCTAATAATTTAAAAATTCGTCCAATTTGAAAATATCGAATAAGTTTATTTTTATCACGTTCATCAAAACTTTTTATCTTAATGTTATTAATGTCATTTACTTTTGGTTTTTGCATTGCTTCTTTGACAACTAATTTAAATTCTAGATATGCAGTTACTTTGAATAATAATGCTAAAAAATATACATATAGTCTTGATCTTATTTCTCCGCAAGAGAATACTGGTTTATATAAACAAACTAAATACGATGAAGTAGGAGTTACTGATATCGATAAAGGTATAGATATTGCAAATGTTTATTTAACTCCAAATGATCCTTATGGCGCTTTAATGCAAAAGCAATACCTAGTTGAAAATAATGGCCAACAAATATGACTAGATGAGACACAACTAAATGGTCAAGAAGCTATTGATATTAAAGTAACACCATCTGATTTATTTGCACTAAGAGATAATCAAGGAAATATTATTGATGCCGATCCCAATGTAACTGGTCTTCAAAAACAATATTATACAAATACTATTTTGCCAAGCTATAATGTTTTTAATTTAATTAACCAGTCTTCTAATTTACTTTTTGATTCAGTTTTCTCTATTTTTTTATTAGACATTAATGTCAATTCATTGGGTAATATTTGAATTGATTATGTTAAGCCATTGTTACCACAAAAAATTTCTTACCAAATGGAAAATAATTTAACCAGTCTTAAAAAATTAATTGTGCAAGAATATGGCAGTGAATTTGAAAAATTTATCAAAAAAGATAAAAATGGAAAATATGATATTAATAATTTTGAAATTGATGCAAGTACTACAATTCACAGTGATAACAATTATTATAAGATTCGCTATAATGACAATTATTTAATGTTTTTAGGTAAATTGTTTGCAAATAAGAAAATAATTAATAATGATATTAAGTTAATGACAGGCTCAGTTATACCAGTTGATAATGATATGAATTCAAATAATGGTTTTGATGAAACATATACATGAGCTACATCTAGTTATATTAAAGTTGGTGATCAAAATTTTAATAATAAAATTAAATTAATTGGTATTAAAAATAATTCTAATTTCATTAAATTATATAATGAGAGCAACAATTATATAGATCTATCTTCTTTAAAAGAAAATGAAGTAGTTATTAATACAGGTGCTGGACTTAAATATGGTCTTAGTAAGGGTGATGAATTTACAATTTCAATAAATAATGACTATTTTAATTCATCAAGAAAAATTATTAATTATCTTTATAATGATTTTGATAACAGATCACATTCATTAACATTAAAAGTAAAAGATGTTTCTAATGATCCTATTGGAGAAACTTTTTATTCTTCTCAAAATAATGTTAATAATTGAACTAATCTAAATAAGGGTGACTTCATTAGTAGTATGTATATGAACCACTATATGCCAAATATAAATAGTAAAATAGAAACTATTTCATTAGCTGACTATCAAAAAAATAATCCTTCATATGTCCCTTTTAATGGCGTGTTTACTAATAAAGAAAGTTTAGATATTGGCAATAAAGCCATTCTATTAACCTCTAACACTGGGTTTTATTCTTCTTATTTTAAAATTTCTGAAGCCAATCCCTTATCTTATTTTGATCCAACAACATTTAGCAGTTTTTTTGCAACTAGAAGCAATAAAGAAATTTATGATTTTCTAAAAGTTAATAACTATGATGAATTAATAAGTATTATTGAGAAGACATTTACTAATTCAGGGATTGTTAGGGAGTGACTAAAATATGAGTACAATGATATTCAAATGTTAACTAATTTGAGTAATGTAAATTCAATTGAATTAACAGATGAATTATTTATTATTACCAACCAATTTATCAATATAATTAATTTATTAGTGTTATCAATTTTTCTTCCAACTCTAATTGCTACAACAATTATATGTATTATGGGTATTATCGATTCTACTAAAAAACAAATAGGTGTTTTACGACTATTAGGTTATACATCAAGCAAAATCACAAGAACTATTTTATATATTTTCTTACCAACAATAGCATTAGCTGGATGTTTAGGTCTTGGTGTTTTATTTGCTATTTTATATTTATGTCGTAGTATTTTATTCAATTTAACATCAATCTTTGTTGCTGCATCAATAAATGGTTGAATTTTAGGAATAGGCTTTGCAATCCTAGTATTATTATTAATCTTTGTTTCTACTATTTGTTATTTAATTTTAAAACGAAATAAATATTCGCAAATTATCAAATCTAGTTATTACTAATGATTATGTATTTTATTGTAATTTCTAGTTTTATTTGTTTAAATATATGTAAAATTAAATAAAAATTAGAGCTTAAAAAATGAGCAAAAAGCAATTTTACATGAGAATATATTTTTGTTGTGTAACAAGTTTATTATTAATTGCTAGTGTTGGTTCATTTATTGATATAAAATCACAAGCACAAACTAAAGCTATTACATTTGGATTATCCAATCTAAGAAACACTAACTTTAATCTTAAGGAATCTCAACAGTATTTTTTTGATTATATTAACTATCTTACAAAAAGTGACAATCCTATATTAATTGTTGAGCGTAATGCCTCACTATCATGCCAACAAAGTATTTATTTAATATTAAGCAACTATTTTAACAATATTAAGAAAGATAATCCAAATATTTTAATTGATATTGTACCGATGATATTTGATACTCCTAGTAGTCAACGTTTTAATATTGAATTACTAAAAAAATACAATATGGTTAATGTTATTCAAAATACCATTGATAATACAAAGATAAATTTTTCTTTTACTAACAATAATGATATGTCTCAAAATCTGGATATTAATAATAATATTGATTTAATTAGACAATCCTCTAAAGATGGTATTAATTTTGTAATAAATGATTTAGATTTTTATAGATTTATTTCAGCAAAACAAAGCTTTAATCAAGATGATACTATATTTAAAATAATTAAAAATGCAAACACAATTTGTTTAACTTGTGATGGTAATGCTCAAATTAATGAGATTGTTCCATTTTTTGAAAAATTTTTAAATTCTAACCAATTCAAAAAATATGATGATCAATCAACCATGAAATTAATAAATGACATTGAAAGTGGGTATAGAGACTCTTTTAATTTAAATGATTTGATTAATATGATGTTAATAAGAGCATCTGTTGATAACAAATTTAACTTTATTCATATGTTGAACTTTGATTCTAGTTATATTAACAATATGAGCATTAATAATGCGCCAATTAGTGATGAGTTAAAATATAATGTTTCATCATTTTCATTTAACCCAGAAGATTATGCAAAAAATTGTTTAAATAATAATCAATATTTTGAACAATATATAAAATTATTTAGTGCTCTTTTTTATTTAATGGATGAAGAAGGAAATGATTCTATATTTATTTCAAATGGCAATTTAATTGATAATAATAAACCAATGATGATGTTTGTTGGTAGTAGTTTGTTTCGACCATTTTCAAAAGAATCAGATAAGTATGATCCTAATATGATTTCTAGGTTAGAAGTTTTTCCTAATTTAAGAAAAGCTGTTCAGAAAACTTTTGATATGTTTTTAGAAAAATTCCCAGTTGACAAATATAATATTATTTTTAAACATCACCCTGCATTCAATAAAGAAGAAGCAATTGGATTAACTAAAATATATACTAGTAATAAAATAAATGAACCAATAATAATTAATCCCCGTATCCCATTAGAAGCATTAGTTGCAAGTGAATATGCAAAGCTATTTACTCACCAAACATCTTTTTTATTTAAAGAAAAGGATAATTATGACACTGCTTTTTCTTTATTTGGGCTTCAAGCTACAACTACTACCATTGCAACTACTAGATTATTTTTTGAATCAACATTCAATCTTACTCCAAGACAAACAGCACAAAAAATTTCACTCCAAAATTTTCCTATTCCTAGTTTATATGATCTTGTTTTATTAGAAAATGAAGATCCAACGCAAAATAATAAATTTAATAAAAATATTAAAACAGTTAGAAACATCTATAAATATTGGAATTATTCTCAAGCTTTTAACAAAAAAAATGAAATTGATCATGATAGATTTTTTTATGATAACATTGCCATAGCTCCTACTATAAATTTAGATCCAAACTGATTAATTTATATTAAATTTTTTGCTCCAATCGGTAGCGTTATTTTATTTGCAGTTTTTATATGTGTAATTTGATTAATTATAAAATTAAATAGAAAAAAGAAAATGCAAAATTAGATTAATTATTATTCAAATATTCTTTTAATATTTCAATTGTTTGAAAAGGAATATTATTAATATCTAAATAATGTTTTTGTATAATTTTTTTTGATTGTTTATTTAGGACATTACCTTCTAAATCAAAAATAATTTTTCCTTTATCAAAAGCGCTATGATGATCACTAGAAATTCGCAAGCAATTATATGGATTAACACTAAGTTCTAAATTTTTGTAGTTTAATATATCATTAGTTAATTTTGAAAAAGAAATAATATGTGCACTTTCTACTACTAATGTTTTTTGTACACTAGAATAATATGGTATATATTTATTCCTTATATAATCTTTTACATTTGAGTCAAAAAAGCCTCTTAATCTTGTTTTTCATTTTTTTGATTTAATAAATTCATCTCAATTATCTATGGTTTGATTTACAATTGATTCAATATAAAGTTTTTGACTTTCTTTTAATTTAAATTTTATATTTTCACAAACTATTTTATATTCTTTTTCCTTATTTATTTCATCATCTTGTAATGAATTATTAACATTATCTTGATATAAGAAATCAGGATTATATTTATAAAAAATTTCATTAAATCCACTTATAATTTTTTTATCAATAAATTCTTTTAAGGAATATGTTTTTAAATCATTAGGATAGTTCTTATGTTTTGGTTTGTGAACATACTTATTTAATGGGTTGGCAAAGTTGCAGTCAAAAAAATCATTATCAATTGCTCTAATAGGACTAGCTTTATCATTTTGTTCGGCACCAGAACAATTTGAACCACTAAAAAAAGAATACATTGTTCTAATGGTTGTATTAATTGATTTTAAGTATTGATTAACTTCTTTTATTTGAACTTGTGTTAAATCTTTATATACTTCTTTAACTTCTTGAGGAACAATTATTTGATATTTATTTAAAAATTTCTCTCTAAATTTCTTCACCACTTGATTTTTATAATAATCAGTTGGCTTAATCATTCTTTGGTCTGTTAGTCTAAAATTTGTTTTTATTATTTCTAAATATTCATCAATTATTTTTCCTTTCTTTAAATCTCATATATAATAAGCATTTGCCAATAGAATTAACTTTTTATTAGTTTTTTTAATATATGACTTTGTTGCACATGGAATTTTCAATTTTATAAAGCTATCCATATTAAAATTTTAGACTCCTAAAAATAGACTCTAAAATTTCAATGCAAATTGAATTACCGCATAAATAAATCATTTTACTTTCGGATACTAAATTGGTATTTTTTACAGCATAATAATCCTTATCTTTAAAACCCATATATCTAAAACATTCTACTGGAAGCATCTCTCTAATTTGGTTTTTATCAAAGTATAATTTAATTCTACTTAATGCTCCACTTGCAGTTAATGTTGGTCCAGAATAATGAATATCATAAATACCATTTTCACTTTGAAAATTTGTTTTTTTTTAAAACATATTTTTTGATATTATTTTTATTTTTCTTTGTTTCAATTATTGTAAATTTATTGAATTTTTTATTAAATTGATTTTTTTTATCTAATATTTGTTTTAATGGTTTTTTATTACTTACATTTTTAAATTCTTGAAATTGAAAATTAACTTTCTTTTTGTGTGTCTTTAAAACACTTAGTAAAAAAACACGTTCTCTATTTTGACAGCTTCCAAAATCAGCAGCATTTAATAAATAAATTTTTGAATCATATCCTAGTTTTGATAATTTATCAATTCACATATTAAAAGTAGATAAAAATTTTTTACTAACTATTGATTTCACATTTTCCATTAATAAATATTTTGGCATTGTTTTATTTTTATCTTTATTCATACCAGTTAATAGTCGATCAATTTCTCAAAGTAAACCACTTCTTGTTTTCTCATTTTTTTTAAAGCCCTTTTGTTTACCTTGGTTTGAAATATCCTGGCATGGAAAAGAATATGTAAAAATATCTATATCATTAGGTATTTGTTGATATTTTAATTTTGAGATATCAAATAAATTATTACTAATTTGCTTTGATTGATTTAATCAAAAACCAATGTATGAGTTCGTAGCCTTCCTCTTGAAAGAATTATTATTTGCTGGTTTTTTTGAATCAAAACTTACTATTACATTATCACTAAAGGTTTGCTTACTAATTTTTGTAGGGTTATGATGAATTGCTTCATAAGCAATTATTGCAGGCAGGAATCATTCAATTATTCCTAGCTGATTTATTTTTCACATTTTTTCATTTTGTATATTTTTTAATGCTTGATATTGTGCTCCTATTCCAGCAAACGCTTCAAACAAGTTAATTTGAATATATTTTTTATTATGTGAAGTTTTATATTAAAAATAAATAAAAAATACAAATTGAATACAATCTATTAAATATTTAAAAATCCATTTTTACAATTAATTATTTATTAATAAATTACTTAATCCATGAGCCTACTTATGTAATTTATTTTGATTAATTTTATAAATATATTTAATATATAATATTAAAAATATGAAAACT
>JAZOSV010000010.1:0-2231 GCA_045657345.1 Mycoplasma sp.
CATCATTGGTCTTATTTAATGGTTTTAAATATTGTTTAATAAAATCTTCGTATAACTTTATCACTGAATGATACTTTTCATTAGATGTTAAGGTTTCATACTTTTTTGATCTTTTTATGTTTAATAAATGAAATTTATGTCTAAAATATATATAAGTCCTTTCGGAAGTTGCAAAATAAGAGGTGGACCCATCCCTTTGAAGAAATTTGGAGGGATTTTTTATTCCCCGCTTCTAATTTTACAAGGTAGTCCAGAAAGACTATGATTTAAACACTGAATGAACATTTACAACATTTGTGTCTAGTGTAAATTTAGAACTAAGCAACATTATAGCCTCTAACATTGATATTAATAAATCAATTGTGATTGATGCTTTAGTTTCTAAAAAATATTTTGCAAATTTTGTTAATAACCAGCCAATTACTATAGCTGATATTGATTTCACTATTGTTAATGATAGCATTGATAATACACTTGGACAAGTTTCAAATAATGTAATAATTAAAAATACTAAGGCTTGAGAAGAATGTATCATAAAGGAAACATATATTTCTCCCAACCCAATTTTATTGTCAGGATTTAAAGAAAGAGGTAAAACTGATTTATCTCCAACATTAAACAAAAATTTATTTTTAGATATTACTGTCACAACAACAAATGAGAATGAAATAAAAAAATTATTAAAAATGAAGTATTATCTTATTCATCTAATCTAAATTTAGCTGATCAATTAACTATAAATGACATAAATGTAGAAAAAGGTGAAAAAAATAAATACAAAGTTAGTTCCACTCAAAATAAGTATTATGATGAAAAACAAAGAAAAAAATATTTAGTTTTGTTATTAATTTATTAAATCCAATTGAACTAGCAATAAAAACTATTGATGAATTGTAGTGTTTGTAGGTGGAGTTATTATTACTTGTAATGTTAATTTCAATATTAACTAAGAATATTTCATTTTCTAAAAAAAATGGAAAGAATTTAGTATTTCATTAACCTTTTATTTATTTTAAAAGAACCAAGTTATCTTCATTTAATTTGAATCTACCCACTTTTGCTAATAAATGATTATTTTTTTCAACTAAATCAGCAGTAAAATGCAAATTAAGTGAGGTTAAATATGTACCAATTCCATAAAAATCAATTGGCGCTTTTTCTTTAACAAAAAGTTTAATTTTTTCTAAATTATTATTACTAGTTACAATTATTTTAATATGTTTACCATCATTGTTATCTAAGAACTTTCTAACTAATTTTACTAATCTAGTAGTAACTCCATATTGTTTAGGATGATATTTAATTAATGATTTATCAATCATATTAATACTAGTATCTAATCTTATATTTTTAATTTCTTTGAATTTTGGTTTTAATTGTTTTAATGTTCCGATAATATCATTATCAAAATCAACTAGAACACTTCCGTCATTTGCAACTTTTTTATATGCCTCAAAAGTCTTAATGATATTCCCGTCAAATTGTTGAATTAAAGCATGTGGCATACTTCCAAAAACTGAAACTTCATTTTTTTGTTTGATAAATTTAATATGTGAATAATTACTAAAATTTCTTACACCACCAATATATGCTGCATACCCGTCATATGGTTGTAAACGATAATCATCACTCCGATCACTCATGAAAATAAGTTGCTCTGGTTTAATAAATCGTAAAATTTGATAGCAATTAGTTGCAACAGAGCATCTTCTAGCTAAAATACTATCAATAATATTTTCTAATTCACAGAAGATATTATATTCTCCTTTGATGCTAAGGGCGCATTGATTAGGTTTAACTATTGATCCCTCTGGAGCATATTTAATAGTTAATTTTTTTAAGTTCTTTTTACCAACAAAAGCTTTAATTGTTGCTAGTATCTCATTCATACCTGCAACAAGATATTCTTGATTTTTATTTGTTTTTCATTGCATTAATGAGATATCATGAACATCATTAGCATTCAAAACTTTTTTTGTCTTAATAAAATAATACGTAGAATAAAATTTATTTTTGATTAATTTTTTATTTATTTGTTTCATTTAATTCTCCAAATTCATTATGATTTTTATTAAATGATAGACCTATATAAAAAAGATTTAGTAAATTGATAATAAATGACATCAACAAACCAATAGAATAAATTTGTTTAATATTTAAAAATACTAAAATACTTGATGCCAAAGAAATTAATATAAAAAAAATCGGAAATATTATTAAAATTAATTTCC
>JAZOSV010000011.1:0-15780 GCA_045657345.1 Mycoplasma sp.
GAAAGATACCATTATTACTCAGAACTTGAGAAAGAAAACATTCCATATGCAAATAGATATATGACTCCACAAGATGCAATTAAACTACTGTATAATTATTAACAGAAGTGGTATGTCCAAAAAGATGGTCCATTAAACAGGAAAATAAAAAAATGAAAAATTTTAAAATTTATTACTTAAACAAGGATTATTACAATATTTTAGAAAGGACAAGTAATCAATTTGAAAAAAAAGAAACCCGACCTAATATTAGTTATTTAGGATTTAAAATCAATGATATTGATTATTTAATTCCATTAACATCTGATCCACAAAATAAATATAAACAATCACATAAATATTCATTACCTATATATAACACTACTAATCAAAAAAATTAGGGGTTTTATTAATTAACAAAATGATTCCAGTAATGCAAAATAAACATTTTTGTTATGAGCCATCAATTAATCAAATTGCCCATGATCATGACATCAATAAAATCAAATTGCAATTGAATTATTTAAATCAAAATCACATGTTCTATCTAATTCATCAATTAGCTAATGAAGTTTATAAAGACAGATATAATGCAACTGAAGAAGAATTGTTAAAAGATAATAACCTAAAATTTGCAGTTGATTTTAAACAAGCAGAAATTTTAATGTTCAAATATGCCTTTGAACTTTATGATGCAAATTTATTAGATGAAGAACCATTAATTCCTGAACATATAGCTAATGAATCATTATATGAATTTAGTAAATTGGATCAATATTGTTTAAAAAACAACATTACTGATGAAAATCGTTTTTGTATTTATGAATCTTTTGCTTATGAAATTGAATTATTAAAACATGAAAACGGCGATTTGGAATTAGTAGAAGAAATATGAAATGGAGAAGAAGATGGACCAGATGGAAAAATCTTATATTATCGTCCGTATATTAACAAATTGAATGGAATAGCTAAAAAATGAAGTGTTGATGAAATTAACCAGATGACAAAAGATGAATTAATAGAAGATATTAAAAATAATTTAGGTTGAGTTGATGAAATGTGAGATGCAATGGAAGAAGGAGAAGAAGAATTTAAAGAAGAATTATCAGAATACTTTGATAAATGAAATGTTTCTAATAAAACATCACAACAACAAAAAAGGTAAATAAAAAAAATATATAAGGAGTTGATAATGAATAAAAGAGTACCTTATAACGATTACAAATATCAAAAGAATAATAAATACAATCACAAAAATCAATTAGGTGATCTTCTTTTGCATTTAAAATCAATTCCAAATAAAAGTAAAAATTGAAAGTTTTATACAAAAGGGATGGTAGCATATGTTGCAGATCATCAAGAATTATTAACACCTGATAAAATTGTAGCCATTAAACAAAATAAAAATATTGATGCTTATGGTTCTTATCTAAGTTATATTAGTCGTGATAGTGCAAAAGATGAACAAGATTTAAATCCAAGTAATTATGTTTGACATTATTCGAACTTAAAACAATATAAAGGGCAAGATATTTCTACTTTAAAAACAACCGCCTATAAATCAAGATTTCAATTATGTAAATTGAATGAGGTGCGGAATATTCATAAAAAATCACATTTGTGATCAATTATTATTTCTGAAAAAGATTTAAATATGAAAGATATTATGTTTAAAAATCAACATAAAATTGTTGATCGTGTTATTCGCAGTATGTTTGATTTTCCCGTTGATGCAACTTGTGCATTTCATGGGAATACTGAACATCCACATATTCATATTATGGTTTATCAACCTGAGAATATGGCTAATGCTCATATTCAAAAAAAATGAAAATTAAGTAAACAAAAACTAACTGCAGCTAAAAAATCATATTTTTATTTCTTAATTAATAATAAAAATTATTTTTCAGAAATATTAGCAGAAAAATCTAAATTACGTCAAATGTTCAATGGTGAAATTTTGCAACGAGTTTTACAAAAACAATTTATGCAATTATTAAAAACACTAACACTTGATACTGAACCTTGATTAGATGATAATGGTAATCCTAAATATGGCCCAGATGGAAAACAATTATTTAAATTAAAATTCCAATTTAATCGTTTGAATAAAAATTCTCAATTAGCTGTAAAAGAATTAATGAACTATATTTTAACATTAGATACTAATCAAAAAGAAATTTGTGATTTCCAAGAACAATATCAAAAATTTAAAGGGTTAGGTAGTAAATTAATTGAAGATGAGTTTGATAAATTACCCGATAAGAAAAAAGAAGCTTTAATTGTTAAAACAAATGAATTGTTTAATGAAGCTGATGAAAAAATTTGTCAACAAATTTTGAAAACTGTTAAAGATTTTTATTTTTTAAATCAAAAATATTTAAAAAAATCAGGTAATGACTTTTCAACTGAAGCTACAACATTACAAAATACTCCTAACGCTGAACCAGCACCATTAAATGTCATTCCACCAGCAATTAATAAGAAAATTTTGGAAACTTCTTTACCAACAATTAATAATTTATATGCTGAAATTAATCAAATTTCTAATGTTAATACTAATTTAATTGCTTTGAAAAAATTAATTAACAACTTAAAACAAAAACATCATCAAACAAGTTAATTTATCATTTTTTACATTTTCTTCATTTTTGTATTACACAAAAGTACCAAGGTGGTTGGTACTTTTTCACATTTTGCTTGATTTTTTATGTAATACTAAAAATTAGTAAAACTAAAAGGAGATTTTTTTATGAAAAATTTTATAAATGTTATTGCTACAGCTGCAACAACAACACAAACACCAATCCCTGAAATATCAGGTTTTGGTCCGTTTGCTTTTTTTAAACCATTAGCAGATGCAATTGCTAAAGGACCTTTAGAAGATATTAGTGCACCAATTAATATACTTTTAGGGTGCTTAGATATTTTCTTCATTTTAGGAATTATTGCAACACTTGTGGTTTTAATCTTTGGTTTATTAAGATACCACTTTAAGGGTACAAAAGCAAAGGATGAAACTGTTGATTTTAAGCAAGTTGAAGCTGAACGCAAACAAGATCTAAAAAGATTAATTAAATCTGTAATTGGTTTATCAATTGTTTTTATTTGTTTACCAATAATGGTATCAATCATTAGCGCAATTGTTGGCGCTTGTTTTTAAATTTAAGAAAGGATAAAAAATAATGGGTGCAACTGCAGGAGTTAAATTAGGATTCGGTGCTGTCAAAGCATTATTAAGTCCAGTTGGAATATGTATTGTTTCTGTCATATGTATTATATTGATGGGATTTAATCCATTATTTTTAGTTTTTGATTTAATTGTTAAATCAATTAATGTTATTAGTGGCAATGCACTTATTCAACAAGTAATTAATAATACTTTTAATCCACAATATGCTGTTTTTATCATTTATATTACTGTCTTTATAACATCGTTCTTATTATTAATGATTAAATTAATCAAAAATGGAATTCATGATTTAGGATCATCCAAATTTGAGATTGCAACATCGAAAGAAAAAGTAAATACTTTTTCTGGAACAAAGTTAAAATGAATAATTATTTGACTTGTTGGTTGAATTTGTTTGCCATTTGCATTCGGTATTATTATGTTTGTTATTAATATTTTTGCAAACATGTTTGCTTTAAATTCATTAACTATTAATACATTATTTAAATATACACCAGAACAATTTGATACAGCAATAACACAAATTAGAAATGCTTTAACAGCTACATCTAATTCAATCAATGATATTATCATTACTTATTTCCCTAAAGACATTGATAGTGTTTCAGTAGTTCCAATTGAATTAGAAAAAGTTGGTATTAATTTAGAACAATATAAAGCTATATTAAATGAATTTAAAACTAATGCTGATGCTCAAACATTTTTGGCAACTATTAATAATTTTAAAAATAAAATTGATGCTATTTCTCAACTAAAAATTTTTACTTATGACAAAAGCAGCATTATGAATGTAAGTAAAATTGAAATGGCTCCATTAGTTAATGAATTATCAACAAAGATTAATGCTCTTCTTGAAGATGTTGCACCTAATAACTTTCATTATGGAGATTTAGAAATTGTTTTAAGTAATTTAGCTACTAAAAACAATTGAGATGCTAATGTTAAATCAGGTTTATATAACATAGTTAGTAATTTTAGAACAACAATTGAAAAAGCACCGGCAAATTTAATTCTTACTTTTAAAAATACTGATTTATTAAATCTTGGACAATATGGAATTGATGGTCAAAAATCTAATGTTAATGATATTGGATATTTACCAGAACCATTAACTTGTAAAATTGCATCTGCATTGTATCAACAAAATGTTATAAATTGAACAATGACAATTTCAAGTTCATCATCAGTAAGTAAAATTCCAATTATTGGTCAATTTATTACTGTTATTAATAATATTGGAAGTGTTTTATCTGATCCAATTTCTATTATTGATATTTTAATTCCTACTTTTGCTTTTGCTTTTTGTTTTACAACATTTTGAGCAATTTTAATTATGTTTGCTTCTAAATTTTTTGATTTTATGTCAATGTTATTAATTGGTCCTTTTGCTTCTATTACTGGAATTTCAGATAATGGTGAAAAGTTTCAAGTTTGATTTAAAACTTTTTTTTCAAAAGCTCTAATTGTCTTTATTATTTCTTTATCATTAGCACTTTTTGCAGCTGCACTTGATATTTTTGCTGAATTCATTTCAATAGAAAATTTAAAACAATATGCTACTAATGTTAATTCATATTTCATTAATATATTCTGTAAATTTTTATTAATGATTTTAACCATTGCTACTTCAACTGCAATGTTAGAGTTTATTAATTGATCAGCACAAACTTTAAGCTTTGATTTGAAATTAACTAAATATCAAAACAATTGAACACGTAAAAAAATGAACTTTACTAATAATATGGAACAAGCACACAATAACATTATGCATAATGGTGGTTATCGTGCTGGTGGGGGTAAAAGCAGTTCTTCAACTTCCAATGATGCACCAAAATTAAATATACCAAAGCAATAATAAAGGAGAAAGAAAATGAAAAACATTGCCAAACCATTAAAAAACAATAAAGCTAATAAATTATTTAAAGGATTAGATTGAAAAGACATCTTAATTGCTTGTGTCATCATAACATTGATGTCAGCTATTTGAATTCCTTTAATGATTAATAAAGAAATTTGAGCTGGAATAGGAACACTTTTTGGTTCTTTCGTATTGTCAGCAACATTCTTCATTAAAATGGGAGAATTTAAAATCTATACTTTTATTTATCAATGAATTAGATTTCATACTACCAAAGTTAGTAATAAAAAAATTAATTTTATTAAGGAAGTAAGAAATAATGTTATTGCTTTAAATGATACAAATCATAATGTTTATGAATTTTATCGCATTATTGGTAAAGATGTATCTTTATTAAATGGAAATGATTTTAATTATTTAGCTACACAATTATCTTATTTTTTTAAAGATCATCCAGAAATTAATTTATTAAAAATTGATGGAAAAATCAATTTAAATAAAATTAGTAATCATATTCGTAATTTAAACATTAAACACGAAAATAGTTTATTAAAAGATGAATTGCAAGCAAGTATTTTTAAATTAAATGAGTTGAAGGAAAGTCAATATTCTTCAACTCAACTAAAATATTTCTTATCATTTAAAAAAGCAGCATTAGATGTTGATATTAAAGAAAAAATTGAAGAAATCAAAAAAGAATTAAATGCAGCTGAATTAAATTTAGTTCCGGTAACTGCTGATGAGATGAATGATATTCAACAAAGATTGTATTTTAATAATGCAATTGTTAATGAAGAAAGTAAATATATTAAGATTGAATATCATGAACATTATCCATTAACACCTGATGAAAAAGAACTACAAGCTAATCTTGTAGTTAATGAAACCTTTTTGTTTCGTGATCAATATTATTGTTTGATTAATCAACAAAAACAAGATTTTCTTTGTTTTGATGGAAAAACTAAAGAATGAAAAAAAGCAAATAATCCTTTTATTGAAAATGAAAAAAAACAAAAATATATTGGTTTCATTGCCATTAAAGCTTTACCAGCACAAGTTGATGGCTGCTGATTAGCAAATCTATTTAATATCAAAGGATTAGATATTAATCTAAAACTTAAAAATACTGATATGAAAAATTTAGATCGTGAGCTAACAAGAGTCATTATTGCTTGTGAAGAAAAACTAAATGCATTAGCTAATAATAATGCAATTAAATTCAAAAAAATGGAACAAGAATTGGCTGGGTATGAAGCATTAGCTAATGCTTTAGCTGATGGAGAAGAAATTAAAAACATTTCTTGTTTAATTAAGGTTGAAAAAGATAGTGCTAACGAAGTCAGTCAAACCATTAGATGAATTGCTAAGGTTTTAAAAAGACAAGGCTTTGAATTTACAAGATTACAATTTAGTCAATTTGATGCACTAAAAGAGTTTTTTGCTAATAATACTGTTGGATTAAAAACTAATCCAATTGAATGTTTAGATAATATATTAGGTTATGGATATCCATTTATTCAACAAGAAATTATTGATGATAAAGGTTTGTTGTTTGGGTTAGATGAAAATAAAACACCGGTTTTTATTGATTGAAAAAAGATTGATCAGTTTAAAAACTCGTCTTCAATGATCTTACTTGGTAAAACTGGTTCTGGTAAATCTACAACCACAAAAAGAATTATTAAAAATCAAATTATGAGTGATGAATATAAAATTTTTGTGATTGATCCGGAAAATGAATATGGAGAATTATTTACCAAATTTGGTGGACAAAGAATTTTAATGAATGATCCAAATCAAAATATTAATCCATTTGATTTAAATTTACCTTCTGATGCAGATAATGATCAGTTTTATGAAGCTGTTAATAATAAAATGATTTTCTTATCAACATTTTATAAAATGATTTTTGAACACAAAATTAGTGCTGCAAATATTGAATGATTGTTGCAAAGAACTAATGAATTATTAGTTGCTACAAAAAATCAAAAAGAAATAATTTTTAGTGATTTATATAATCACATCTATCAATATTGCAATGAAAAATGAGATGTAATTGAGCAGGTTGGTTATTTTTGTAATGTATGCAATGGTAATAAGGCATATATTTGAGATCAACCAACAACAATTGATATGAATAACAATTATATTGTTTTTGAGTTTAGAGAATTGTTGTCAAAAGCTGGAGCATCAGCAATTGGAACAGCCTAAATTTATTTGGTGTTGCAATTTTTAAATAATATTGTTTTAAATAATCGAATTGATAATTCAAGATACATTAACATTATTATAGATGAAGCACATTTGTTAATTGATCCTAAATATATTCAAGTTGTACAGTTTGTCACTGAAATGTTTAAAAGAATTCGTAAATACAATGGGATGATGACTTTGATTACCCAAAATGTAACAGACTTTTATAAACCAGAAATAAAACAATATTCTATAAACTTAATTAATAACGCTTTTTTTATTCTTGCACATTCTATTAAGTCACAAGAAGTGCCGATGTTAAATGAATTAATGACGGAACAAGGCGGACTTAAAGAAGCAGAAAAAGAATTTTTAACATCGCCAAGTTATGGACAATGTTTATTGATTTTTAACAGGGCAAGGACAAAAATTGCTGTCCAGCAATAAAAGTACCAACCACCCTGGTACTTTTTCACATTTTGCTTGATTTTTTATTGAATAATCAAGTTAGTAACATTAAACCAATTGAAAGGAAAAATTATGTATAAAAATTATAAAAACTTTACTTTTATTAAAAAAACACTACAAGGAAAAAGATATTCATTTTATGTAAAAAGTGAATATGTAGATATTTTAGAAAAATATATAGCTCAGTCTGGGCCAAAAAAGTTTTCGGCAAATATTTGCGCTCTGATTGCTCAAACAATTGAAAAAGAAGGTGATAATGATGAGAAAAAAGAAAATCAAGAATAAAAAAATAATTACTAGCATTTGTGCTGCTACTTTTAGTTTAATACCAATTTTGTTTTTTGTTAGTTTTTTTTCAAAAAATGAAAAATTAGCAAATAAACAAATGAATATAATGAACTCAAAAGTAACAATAAAAGCACGTGAAGCTGATGAACTAAGTAGTAATACAGATGCTAATGATTATATTACTAATGCTACTAATATTAATAATTATGTTAGTGCAGAATTACAAAAATTTAAAGCATTAGGAATTAATTTAATTAAAAGCACTAAAATTAAAGGAAATGCGAAATTTAATATAATTGCATTGCAACAGCCGATTGGAATTGGGACCATCACATCTATTGGAAATACTCTGAAAGAAACATCAGTTACAGTTCCAATTGATAATACTATTGGTTTTGATTTTCAAGTTCCTAATGATAATGATATTATAATTTCTACAATTCGAAGTGAAGTAGTTAATCATTTAATTAATTTTAGAACTGGTGAAGGGTATGATAAAAAATTTACAGTTCCTTGAGATCAATTTGCTTTAAATGGAGAAAATTTAAATTTAACAAATCCAATTAAATCAATGAATATGACTTTAACATTAAATCAAGGAAATCCTTTAACATGTCAAAAATATAAAGTTATAGATTTAAATAGTCTTCAAGCTGATGTGAAAAAGATAGTTAATCTTGTTGGTTCATCAGAATCTGCTGATTCAGGTGCTTTTGATGCTCTAACATTAGCTTGATATGTGATTAACTATGGTTATGGTATGGAAGAAAAACCAACATTTTATTTTGATGATAAAGAAAATGGATTTTTCAATCAATATATTTATCATTTTAAAAAGAATGAGGTAAATAAATGATTTCAATTTGCTTTTGATCCAATTGATGAACAAGGAAAAGAATTATTAAAAAATGGACCAACTGATGATCAAGGAAAAAATCGTCCTTGAAATTTGGCAGATATTTCAAATAATAGAATGCCAACTTTAATTAAATGAAATGAAGCTGTGACATATTTATTTGAATTTGAAAAAGTTTTTGATTTCATTGTACGTTGTGAAGTATGAAAAGATGAGGTAGGTGGGGAAAATCCTGGTTGAGCATCAGCGATTGATAATTTAATTAATCCAAGTGGTCCTATTAATACTTTTCAATTCGAAAATTATCAGCAATTAGAAAAACTTTATAGTAAATATCATGATGTTTCATTAAATGGTGGTACACCACAAGATTTTATTAGTGAGGTGAAAGGCCTTGGTACAAATCTTTCTAATAATAGTGTTGCACATTGAAAGAACAAATTAAATGAACGATTAAAAAACAATGGTTTTTGACCTTTTACAGTAAATAATAATATTCCTAATATTCCAAATTCAACTAATAATAATATTCAATTTAGAACTTATAAAATATTGTCTTATTTGTTAAAAGGAGTTCTATGTAGCAATCAAATTACTATATCTGGATTAGCTAATGCTTATGACCCAAATGATAATAAATTTGTTGGTTCGACAGAAAAAACTGACAATATCATCTTATATTCATCTAATGCTAATACATTAACAAATGATTATTTAAAACAATTATTTGTTGATACACCTTTTGAACAAGGTACAACAAATCAAAAAATTTCTATTAGTAATTTCAATTTTAAAAATGACAATAACACAAAGTTTGTAAATATTGAGGGAGCAATTAATTACCAGGGTTTTGAGCAAAATAATCTTACAATTAAATTTAATGCACACGCAATTGATTATAATGGAATTGAATTTGATACTTGAACAAAGAACAAAGATGCTATCGGTATTTCTTTAAATAAATATTTAAGTGAAATTGTTGTCATGGAAAATACTGATAATAAACAAAGATTTAGTTTTTTAAATGATAATTTTAGAAAAGATGTTTTAAATTATATTAATGGTAAATATCAATATGATGATAATGGTGTTATTAAAACAGCATCTGCTCCTGTTTGATTAACATCAGCACGAGCTAATGAAGCAGGTGGAGCATATGATCAAAAATATTCATTATTAGATGACTTATATCCTATTAATACAACTCAAGTAAATGATTTAATATCTAAGGGAAAGTTTAGTTTAGAAGAATGAAATCAAGCTTGAGAAAAATTTAATATCAAAACAGATGAAGCATCACATTTAGAACCATTGATCAAACTGAAACAAAATGATGGGACATTTTTTGTAATTGGTAAAATTAATAAATTCAATAACCCTAATTCAAATTATAAAAACCTGTATGATTTAGCAAGTATTGCTAAACCACCAATTGTTTGAATTAATAATAAAGCATCTGGAAAATATGATGGTTATTTTTTAATTAAATTAAAACTTTGTTTTGATAAAAAATATAATTTGAACATTAATAATAAGCGTTTTTATGAAATTTATAATTCTGGCATAGAAGCCAAACCAATTAAATGAGCTGTTGAAACTTATATTAAAAAAATAATTACTGGCAGTTATGAAGCAACTGATGATAAAAATACATTAGTTGAAAAAAACTATTGAAATAAAAAAGTTACAAGTTTTAAAAATGAAAGCTTTTTTCAAAATAATGGTTATGATATTAACACCTATTCGTTAGATAATAATAAAATTTGATTTAATTTATTATCTCCAAATGCGCAAGCAGGTATTATTTTAAATGCAAATGAAAAGAAAATTGCTGTTGAATATTTTAAAACACAAACTGAATTGAAGTTGTTTGATGTATTAAAAACAAAATATGGTATTGATAGTGATGAAGTTAAAACATTTGATAATTATTTGCAAAACTTTAATAATGTTCAAATGTTAATGGATGCTTGTAATGTTGAAAATGAAGCAAAGCCATTTGTTTTTGATAAGCAATATTGGGATGATTTAGAAAAATACAACCAATATTTGCAAATAAATTCAGCAATAATTGGTAGTAAAGATGATTATATAAAAGATCATCCTAATATACCGCCAGAAGCATGGGAAAATGTTAAATTTTTTGATGATGAAGTGGCTAAACAAGCAGCACTTGATAAAGATGTTTTTTATACAAAATACATAAAAGATAATGAAAATGTAAATATTAACCTTCAAAATTTTGCTACCATTAATTCTATTAAAAATTTCTTATCAATTGTTGATATTGAAGATGATTCAATATATCCAGAAGATCAACAAATTGATCCAGATGATGTTTTCTTAATTAATTTAAGAAAAGGTTTCTTTAATTTTTATCAAAATTGAAATAAAAATTCATTATCTCCATCTGGTGGCGAAGGGTATGAACAATGAAAAGAATATATTCAAAAATGATTGGATGATAATAATATTGGTAATAAATATCAATATGAGTTAGAAGAAACATTTTTAAATGATTTTGGAGATTGAATTACTAAAGGAACAAGTCGCTATGTTTTAAAATCTGGGACAAAGATTAATAATAATTTATTGTTTAGCAGTATTGAAGAGTTAGCTAATGATCCATTAATTGGTTTAATATTAGCAAATTATGGTTTAAATGTTGATGATGTTTTTGTTAAAAGTGAATATAAGGTTAATGATACAGCTGTACCAAATGAATATTGTTATACAGTTAAAGATGATGTAACATTACCATTTTCCATTACAACAAAATATATTAATGGAATTAAATATTATGCTGCTGTTAATGATGGGACAAATTTAAAATTAAATATTAGTTTAGATTTTTTGCAAAAGTTAGCTAATATTTCGTTTGAAGAAAATAAGAAGAAAGTTTATAAGTTAATTAATCCTAATACTGGTGGTAATGAAGTTGTTCATGATCAAATTAATAATTTAATTGCTGATTTGGAAAATGTTTTTAAAATAGGCAATAATCAAAATATGTCATTAGTAGAGATTTTAACAAATGGATATCATGAAAAAGTTAATGATTGAACACAAATTAATGTTGGCGCAATTTGTTTAGTAACAATTTTACCAATTGTCCTTTGTGCTGTAATTTTATTAGTTTGATGATTATTGAGAACTCGTAAGCGAAAAACTCAATTTTAAATAGGAGAGAAAAATGAAGTTTAAAAAAATTATTTTCAGTTTGATAAGTTTGGCAATAGCTGGTGGGTTGGTAACAATTGCTATTAATTCAAGCTCAATAATTAATAAGTTTAATGATAAACAACAAGTAGTTTTAAATAATCAAACTAATAATGTTCAAACTCGGGATGTTAAAGCTGCCAATAAGGAAGATTTGGATTCATATATTAAAGATGATATTCAACGTTATAATCCAGAAACAGAAGTTTTTACTGCTAATGGTACATTAACTTTTGATGAATATGTTGAAAGATATAATTGGGGCGGGTTTGGTAATCATAATCATGGTTCAAGTCAAGGACGGGAAATTAGAAAACAAGTAAGTACTGCATTAACTTGTGAAGGTTTTAATCCACAAAGCGGTGAAAAATTAAATACTATGTATTTTAATTGATCATCTCCAAGCAAATTATCTATTAATGGTTCATTTAATACTGAAACTTTTCAAGCTAATTATGAACCTGTTTCTTTAAGGTGATATTCTCCAGGTTTTAAAAAGGTTCAAGTCCCTGTTATCAAAACTAACATTAATGGTGAAAACAATGATGTTGCAACACCAACAAAAAATGAAAATGAACCAACAAATAATGAATTACAATCTTTTGGCCAAAAAAATTTAATAAGCACATATTTAAAATCTATTGATGCTCAAGATATTATTAATGGGATTAAAAAAAGTGTTGTAGCAGCAGGAAATAATCCAAGTGGTACAAATGTTTGAGAAATTGTGAATGGTCTATATGCTAACAACTACTTCGCAAGACGTAATTTTGGAACGGCAACAATGACAAGCTATTATTTTTTACAAGGAAGACAAGCAGCTGAAGTAGGATTACTTTTTAAAAATGTTAGTAGCGATTTTATAGAAAAAATTGATGAATATCAATTTGGCTCTGTTTATGCTAATCCAAGCATTATTAATCAATTGCTTAATATTAAATTAAATCTTGATCCAAATAATCCGTTAATTGGTTTATTACAAGATGATAATAATAAAGTTTGAAATAGTCAAACAATTACTAACAATACTAAAAGGGTATTGCATTTTAATCAGTATTTTTACTATTTTAAAACTTTGACAACAGCAGCTGCTATATTGGAGCAAATTAATAATGAAGTTATCGCTAAAGCAACAGGTTCTCCATTGGATCGTGAGTTTATTTTTTGAGATTATCAATTCAATAACAATGAAGCAGCAGCATTAATACGAAAAGGTTTTTACAATAAATTTGAAGATTTACCATGACCTGCTGACTTTGAATATGATAAGAGCAAAGTGCAAGCTTTTATTGAAACAATTAATCAACTAAAGTTTCCTAATTATTATGCATTAGATAATGCAGCTTATCATTTTTTTGATAACCCAAATCACCCATTTGAAGGTATTCCAATTAACGAAGGAACGTATAAAACAAATACTTTTAATTTATGAACAACTTTTTTAAATGGAACATCAACAAAAATAACTTTAAAAACAATTGCCAGAATCTATCAAGCCATTATTGCTTTATTTAAAAACTATAATATTGTTTTTAATGCCAAGGCCTGCAATTTAGGAGCTGGTAATAATGATTTAGTTGATGTTACTGAACTTGATCAACAAGGAAATAAAAAAATCAAAGATATTATTTTATGAGATGCTACAAAAGGCGATTGAAATTATGGTTTTATTAATGATATTGGAATTGATTTTTTAGAATCAAATACATTAAATTTTAAAATTAGTAATATTAAGTTAGTCCGAGCTGATCCAAATTCTATTAATTCCAAAGCTAATGTAGTTAGCTTTTCTACTCCAGATGTTGAATATTTAAACGATTTCAAAAATGCTAATATTTATATTAAATATCGCTATAATGCAATTCCTTTTGATAAGATTATCGTCAGTTCTTATTTAGATCCAGAATGATATAAATATTTTTCCATTTTTATTAACTATCCCATTAATAATTTAGTCCATTTAAATAATGGTGAAAGATCTTATTATGATAAAAATGGAAAATTACATACAGAAAAATATTATGTAAATGACTTTGTGGTAAATGATGAACACAATGTTAATAATATAATTAAAAAATCATTAGACCAGATTTTTTATGCTAAGGTAACAAAATTAGCTGGTTGAATAAACCCGTATAATAGTTATCCAATTTTTGCAAAAATCTTATCAGGAATTGGTGTTGGTGATTTAAATAAATACTTTGGTTTTGATACAGCAACACCATTTTTTGATTTAGACTCATGAGAAAATGCGCTTTCTACTTTTCAAATAGGTATTGATAGCGAGCATAAACGTTATCCAGTTTGAGCATCATCTTATGAAAACAATACTATTTTTTGTATTGCAACAATCAACAACTGAATTTTACAAGATGGTAGTCATGGTGATTGAGATGCAGTTTATCGAACGTTATTAAATAATAGTTTTAAATATATTAGAAATGCAAATAATGTTTTAGAAATTGATAGTAATTGATATGGATTAAGTGAAATTAAGCCACGAACCCGAATAAAAAAAGATGGTGGCTATGATAGTAATGGATATTTTTTAATTAAAATCAATGTTGGTAATTCAGCTTATGGTAATTTATCAAATTATGCTTATTCTCAATCATTAGAAATTGTCAATTGAGATGAAATTTATGATGGTTTTTTTAAACCAGCAAATTTAGATGATCTCGCTTTTCCATATGCAACAGCAGGGACAATAGAATTATTAGGTGCAACTAATGTTGATGGTTCTGGTAGATATTGAGTAAATCGCCGCAAAAAAATAGTAGAAAAAACATTTTTTAAAACTGAAACTTATTATTTAAACGATTGACAATTAGATGAAACTAAATTAGCTCGTGATCTAAAAATGAATTCAGCTGCTAATGAAAAATTTAGAAAAACAAAAGATGTATTTTTAGAATATATAAGATATTCTAATAAATATTCATCATCAATAACTAAAAGTATTGAAAAAGCAATTGCAACAGCAACAGGTGAAAGAGAATTGGTAGCTCAAATAGTTAAATATTGTGTAAGCAATATGTATGTTAAAATCGATTGTCGAAATATTACTTTTAATGTATTGAACAATTTGCAATTTGCCAAATGATTTTCAATTTTATTAGATTATTATGGTTATCAACTTTCAGATGTTTTTATTAAAAGACCTATTTTAGTAGAAGGTGAAAGAACAAAAGCTTATGAATATGTATTAAATCCAAAAATGAATAAAATGAAAAATTATTCTTTGTCATGAAAAATAGTACAGTTACCAAATACTAATTTTCGTTTTGTAAATAAAAATTGACAACCAGGACAAACAATGATTGCAAGTTTATGATTACCAAATTGATTATTGCAAAAATTTATTGATGCTGATACTGTTAAGATTCCTCTTCCATATAGTAGTGATACATACAATCCATATAAAAAAGATAATGCTGCTTTGTTTTGAAACTTACCAACAGCGATCAGAAATTATGATGGATGATGAGGACGAGTTGAAATGACAAACTATGCTTGAGGTAATAAGTTAATTAAACAAGATTTAGTAGTTGAAAATAATATTTTACATATTGTTTTAATTAGTTTAGCTCCAATTGGTGCTTTAATCTTGATAGCCGCTTCATTTGTTGTTTTTTCTATAATTAGGAAGAAAAAATTTTAATTGCTAAAATTTTATACATTATATAATATATTTCAAGATTAATATATTATAAAATAATATATTAA
>JAZOSV010000012.1:0-10163 GCA_045657345.1 Mycoplasma sp.
ATGAGTTATTTGAGTGTATAACATAATTGCTCCCTTTCCGTACTAAAGGGGGCACTTTTTTATATATTTACAAAATTAAAAAGTGCTCCACCTTTATTTTATCAAAGGCGTTGCACTTAATAATTCAATTTGGGAAAGAAAAGGTTTATACCTTTTCTTTTTTAAAATGATTAAAATATTATTGATTAAAAAGATTATTTTAATTTTAAAATACGTTCGTAAATTTTTGGTTCAGCCATTGTTGCTAACATAATTGCTTTAATTGAGTGCATTCTATTTTCAGCCTCTCTGAAAGCTATGTTGTAATCTGATTCAAATACTTCACTAGTAACTTCCATTTCACCATGTTTAACTAATGGGTATTTGTTTCCAAATTTTTCAGCAACTTCAACTGCAAATTTAGTGTGGTCATCATGGAAAGCAGGTAAACAGTGTAAGAATTTAACTGATGGTTTAGCTGCTTTAATCATTTTCATATCAACTTGGAATTCTTTTAATTCACCAATTCTCTTATCAAATAATTCGAATGGTTCTCCTAATGATACTCATACATCTGTATAGATGAAATCAGCATCCTCTGCAGCTTCAATTTTGTCATCACAAAATTCAATTGTTGCACCTGTTTCTTTACAAATTTCTTTAAGCTTGCTCATTAAAGTTTTATCCATTTCGTTTTTATAACTTGATGGACCACACAATACACAATGCATTCCTGAGAAAGCACATGCAGCAGCTTCTGAATGTCCCATATTGTTCTTGTAATCACCAATGAAAACAAATTTTTTACCTTTTAAATTTTTATAAGAACCAACTTCTTCAACCATTGTCATTAAGTCGGCAATGATTTGGGTTGGGTGTTCAATATCAGTTAAACCATTTCATACTGGAACACCAGAGTATTTAGCTAATGCTTCAACATAGTCTTGTCTAAATCCTCTAAATTGAATTCCATCATAGAAATTACCTAAAACTTTAGCAGTATCTTCTATTGATTCTTTTTTTCCATAGTTAGAACCTTGAGGACCAATATAAGAAACATTCATACCTAAATCATAGGCAGCTACATCAAAAGAACATCTTGTACGAGTTGAGTCTTTTTCTCATAATGTTACAATGTTTTTACCATTTAATAATTGTTTTTGTTTTAAAACATTACCAATTTTTTTATCTTTTTTAACTTTAATTGAAAGTTCAGTTAAATATTCAACTTCTTTAACTGAAAAGTTTTCAATTAATGAGTCTAAGCTACGACCCTTTAAATTAATTCCTTTTAATTCTTTTAAAGCTGGTAGTTTAGATGATGTTGTTTTTTTTGTTGTCGTTTTTTTACTAGGCATAAAAACTAATCTTCCTTCAACTATAAATTTTGAGTATTAAAAAGTTAATACTACATTAAAAATTATATAATTAAAGATTTTTTTTAACTAATTTTTATTAAAAATATTTCATTAATCATCAGAATCATCGTTTTCTTTATTATAAGATTCCAAATCATCAATCCCTTCTTCATAAAGCATTTCAATGAAATTCTTTTTTGATCTTTGTTTAATTTTTTGAGTTTTAATGTTTTCAGCATATTTATTTTCATTATTAAATGTTTTTTTTGTTTTCTTAATATCAAAATTAGCTTTTCTAGTTGCTTCAGGCGTTAAACTACTAGGTTCAAAATTATTTGATGAGCTATAGCTGTTATCATATTCTTGTTTAACTTTTTTAGTTCTATTATTAATAAAAATATCTTTAAAATTATTTGTAACTCTTTTTGTTTTTGGTTTTATAGGTGGTGGTGTTGGAGTATAGCTATCTGTATGATACAATTCGTCAGTAGTTACCTCATTAATTACAGATTTTAATGTTTTGTCAATTTTTTCAGCTTTTTTGTATGATAAATTAGTTGTTGGCTTTGAAATATAATCTTCCTCAATTTCAAATTCACTTGTTTTTGATTTATAAATATCCTTTAAACGATTATCGCGCAATTGGTTTTCTTGTTTCTCTACTTCTAATTCTTCTAACATAATCATTTTAGTTAAATAACCATCATCAGCATTACCTTGGTGTAGATTACTAGTTTTTAGCTTACTTGTTTTATAAGGATCATAAATATGTTGAGGATCATTTTCATCAATTAATCTAGAAGCTTGTTCATAGTGTTCAAATACTTTATTTTGTAAATCAACTGATAAATTAATAAATTTAGGAGATTCAATTTGTTTTTCTAAATCCCTTTGCAAGAAATAGGTATCCACAATATCTTGAATTCTTTGATTACTATAATTTCTTTGTGATTGTTTTTCTTTATTCAAATTTGATTGGTAAGGAGTGTTCCTTTGAAAATTTTGATTATAAGAATAAGTTTTTAGTTTTACATCACCAATTAAATTTTCAGATTCTTCTTTTAATGATTGTGTTTTATGATGTAAATTATTTGTATTTTTACCACTTGTTTTATATTTTGATAAATTAATTGGCTCAATTTTTTTGGCGCTATTATCAATGTTTTCAATATGATTTAAAGTTTTAAAATTTGTTTTATTGTTGATTGGTCTTGTGTCAATGAAACTAGTAAGATTTTTGTTAAATTCTTCATCATCACTTGATAAATTAATTGTTTTTGAATGTTTTGGTAATTGAGTTTTTTTCAATGACAAATCTAACTCATCATCAAGATTAAAAAATTTAGTTTTATTATCAACATCATATTCATCTACTGAAGCAATATGAGAAATATTTTTATCACTTACAATCTTTTGATCATCAATTAAAATATGACGATCACAAAGTTCACTATTAATAATATTTTTGTTATTAGTCGCAATGATTAATGTGATATTATATCTTTTTAAATAAATGGATAATGATTTAATAAAAGCTGCTTCTAATCCTTCATCTCCCGCTTTTAAATTAAGATCTCTTAAAAATAAAACTCTTGGCTTAATAATTAATAAAAATAAAATATTTAATAAACTACGATGATTAGTAGTAATTTGTGACATTGGTTTATTTAATTCATCTTCTAATGATAATAACTTAATGAATGTATCAATTTGCTTTTTGTTTTCATCAAGAATTTCTTCTTTCTTAAACAATGCCTCAATTACATCTTTAGGTTTAACAATCGGATTATTAAAAATATTGTTAAAGTTATCATAACCAAAAATATAATTTCGAATATCATTAAAGCGAGCATATAAAATTTCACCAGAATTAGGTTTTTGTTTACCTGCTAAAATAGCAATTAATTTTTTACAGATGTCTAAATCTGAGTTTTCCTTAGAAGAAATACAAGTATTTTGTTTTTCAAAAAAATCTAAATTTACATTTTTTAAAATTGGAATGTTTTTATTATCCAAAATTTTTATTTCTTTTAATTCAATAATTTTTTTCATAATAAAGCCTTTTAATAATTATAATTTCTATTCTTATCATTTTCTAATTCACTAATTAATGTTTGAGTTCTTTCTTGTTTTGGTTTTTTAATTAATTGCTTAAATTCATTAGCCTCTTTTCCTTCAAACATGATTTGTTCTAAAAACATTTTATTTTTACTAGAAGCAGCAATCTCTAAAATATTTGAAAAATTTTGTATTATTCGATCATTATTATCTATTAAATTAAATCTTAATAATTGATTGATAAAAAAGGCAATTGATTTAAAACCAACTACAGCAAATGTTTGTTCTTTGACCATTTTACTAATTAAAAATAAAACAACATCATAAAGATTTTGAAAAGCAATTTGTTTTTTATCATTTTGATCATAAATATATTTTAAATAAAAATCAGTCAAAACATAAATAATTCAATGATTTAATATGTTATTTACAATATCATTATTAGTGTTAACTTGTTTGTATCAAGAGCTAATATCATTAAAGGCTAATGATAAATTTTCTAAAAATCATACAGTATTTTTTACATTATCATTTAGAACAATCTTTCAATTAATATTAAAAGAAATATCGCTATCACTTATTTTTTTACTATTTAAAATTCCACTAGTCATATCAATCATTCAATGTTCAAAATTTTCAATTGACAAAAATTTAATTGCTAATTTAAATAGTAAGGGTTCATAATAAGTATCTAATTGTTGTGCCTTATAATTAATTCTTTTAAAAGACCTTAAAATTTGACTTAGTCAAAATAAGGTTCTTATAAAGATATTATCATTGTTATATCATTTGTTATTTGAAAAAGATATTGATGAAATCTTTTTAAAATCATTAAATAACTCATTAATTCTTTTTTCTTGTCATTTATGAATCAAATCTTCATCATCAATTTTATTTTCGTTACCTGCATCATCATATTGCAAAAGTAATTTAACATCTAATACTTCAATTAGTTGAATAAAGAATCGATAACTAATCTCTAATTGTGTAGCATCTTTATGTAATTCTCAATTATTGTAAATTAATTTATCAAACATTTTTTCTCTAACTATTTTCCTAGTCACATATATATTAACCTAATAAAGTAAAATTATTTCATTACTTTCTTGACTAAATCCTCAAATTCTTTTGGATTATTAATAGCTAATTCAGATAACATTTTTCGATTAATATTAATTTTCTTTTTATTTAGTGCAGCTATAAATTGAGAATATGTATATCCCATAGGTCTAATTGCAGCATTAATTCTAGCTATTCATAATTTTCTAAAATTGCTTTTCTTTTTTCGACGATCATTATATGCATATTCTGATGCTCTAATAACTGTTTGTTTTGCAATTTTAAATGATGTATGTCTTGTTCCTCAAGAACCTTCTGCCTTATCTAATCAACGTTTTCTTCTTCTTCTTGTAACATATCCACCTTTTACTCTCATACAATTACTCTCCTATAAACATTGGTCATAACGCTTGTGATCAGCACTGTGAACAATCCCTGATTTTCTTAAGTGTCTTTTTTGTTTAGTTGTCGAACCAATTTGCATATGGTTTCGGTTAGCATGTCGACGTTTTAACTTTCCAGAACTAGTTCTTTTAAATCTTTTAGCAACTGAACTTTTAGTTTTTTGCTTAATTTTCATAAAACCTCTTTCTTTAATAATTATTTCTTTTTGTTAGGGACAATAATTGTTTCACATTTGTAATCATTAATTTTCTTTTTTTCTTGAATAACTTTACCAATGTCACCAATCATATTTAGAAACTTATTGTGAACATTATCAATGATTTCTGTTTTAGTTGCCATTCTACCCATAGAAACAATCATAAAAACAACACGATCACCATTTTCTAGCCAGTGAATAGCATTGTTAGCTTTTGTTTGTAAATCATGGTCATTTATCAAAGGCTTAATTTTAATTTCCTTTGATTTCATAATATTTTGATTTTTACGGTTATCTCTTTCCTTCTTTTTTTGCTGATATTTAAACTTGCTATAATCCATAATTTTAGCAATACCAACATTGTCTTTAAAAGAAATTAAAACTAAATCTAAATTCTTTTTTTGAGAAAGATCTAATGCATTATCTCTTTTTAATAATCCTAAATTATTTCCCTTTTCATCAATAACTAAAAATTCTTTCAATTTAATTGACTCATTAATTGGGATACTCTTAGATTTATTTTGGTTCATTTATGTCCTTGATTTAAATATATTTTGTATAAAGAAAACAATATTATTCTTCTTTCAAAAAAGAAAAGACTAAAAGCATTGAACCCATATCCACATTTAAGGAACATCAGGTGAGATTTTAAAAATCTACTTTCTTTATACAAAATATATTGTATCAAAATTAAATAATATAAATAAAAAAGTGTGCAATAGCACACTTTAAATTTTTAATATGGTGGAGCCTATGGGAGTCAAACCCACGACCTCCTGAGTGCAAATCAGGCGCTCTATCAACTGAGCTAAGGCCCCAAAATGGTAGTCGTGAATGGACTTGAACCATCGACCTCTCCCTTATCAGGGGAGTGCTCTAACCAACTGAGCTACACGACTATGCATTAATATTATATAAAATATAAAAAAAATATAGAAATTTTAAATTAATTTACTTCATTCTTTTTGTAATTTTCTACTCACTCTTCGCCAAATAAATCATTTAGACGACGATCAAACACTGTAATTTTACCTTGGTTTTCTTTCATTTCATTGAAAGCACTTGTTGAATATAATGTATTGTTAAAATATCAATCCATTGCTGAAATAAAGAATGCTTCAGGACTAACACCAAGGAAACCATTACTAGCAACACTTGTTCAATTTATTCCTTCATCATCAGCATTAATAGTCTTATCATTATTAGTATCAAATAATGAAACAACATCATCATAATTAAATTGGGTTACAACAACTTGAGAGGCCATACTATTTACATCTCCAAAATAACGAGCATTAGCTGGTTGTTGGACAGAAACATTAGAATTTACTAATTGTTGTTTATTGACTCTTTGAAAAGATGAATCTGGAATAACTAAATCAGCTAATTGAATTAATTTAGGAACAAATTCACTACCAATTGATGCTTGAATAATTTCTTGCTCTAAAGTTTCAATTTGTTGTTTTTTGCTATCATCTATTTGTAAATTATTAATATTAAAGATATCCATTAATCAATCTAACATTTTTTGCTTTGCAGTATTATTTCTAATTTTACCAATCTCTTCATTCAGTTTTTTCATTCCATCTGAACGATTATTTGCTAAATTATACAAGAATCCTTGATAACCATATGTAGTTCGATTATCATCACTATAAAATTGAGCACCTGAATTGAAAATTAATGAGGAAGCACCTGAATCTAATGAAGAGCTTACATTACCTGGAAATTGCATTCCCAAAAATCCTGTAAATGAATTGTTAGCACTAGAAATCTCTTTACTAGGAGAGGCATATCTTCAATATTCAGCACGTGTGTCAAAAGTTACATCTGCACCAAAAAGTAAATTAGTACCATCATTAACAACTGGTTTAATAGCATTCTTAGAAGCATCTTGATATGCATATCCATAAGTATTTTTATAAACATCAAAAGGTTTTGGTTTGAAAGTAAATTGTTGTTGCAAGGTAGCAGTTGTATAATTTTGAATTTGATTAATTTTTTCATTACTTGCTCAAACAAAAGCTGCTCGACCATTATTACTTGTTTTATCTAATAAATAATCTCTAAATTTAGTAAACTTATAAATCCTATTATCACCATCATAATCAAATGCATATAATCAAGTTAATAAATTTTTTAATGCGGTTTGTTGATCATTGGTGTAATTACCATTAATAATTTTAGCTTGATTGCTATTAACTAAGATATCATATAAGGTTTGAAAACTATTTCAAGCACCCATGCTGGCCATAATAGTATCATCAATTGTAGTGAAACGTTGCTTTAAATTATATGCATATAATAAACGAGAATTAATAAAAGCAACTGCATTTGTGTCAGAAGTAGGAATAGATGTTATATCACCGATACTAGTATCAAAAGTAAACTTACTCATATCAACATTAGCATTTTTAGAATTTAAATATGCTTCAATTTTTTGATTAATGACAATATTACTTATTTGTTGTGATGAAATTCAATTACCAATGGATTTATTAATACGATCACCAACCCCAGCATAATAACGATTACTTTTATTATCACGATTACCAACAATTAAATATTGATTATATTTACTAGATACATATGTAAGAACTTTAATTTGCAATGGATTTTCAATATTAACTGCATCTAAATATTTTTTAGCTGAAGTAGTATATAAATCTTGTTTAGTCTTAGCAACAGTAGCTTTATATAAACTACCATCACTAATAATCCTAGGTGTGATTGACTCATAAGTTCCATACACATTATCATAAACTCCATTTGCTGATGTATATTGATTAGCAGTAGTATTTCTTTGATATGGCAACATACCTACTATTCCATTAGTAATAAAGGCATCATTATAACTAGGATTACCATATGATTTACCAATATAACTTTTTTGAAGACCTAAAACTTTTTCCTTTACTGTGTCTGCCCTTTTTTCATAAAAACCATATTCAATAGAATCATTATATGTGTCAAAAAGCTCAACATCATTATTAGAAATTAAATTTTGTTTTGCTTGATCTTCATAATAAGTCATATTTGCATACTTATCACTAAATATATATGCTAATTTTTCTTGGTCAGTTTGAGGTGGATTTTTTTGTTTAGATAAGATATATTTCATTAGTAATCTATTTCTATTACTAGAGTAGTATGATTTAATATCGCTAAATAAATTCATTGTAAAACCTGTGACTGATGAAGCATTTTGTCCTGATGTTAATGTTGTATTAGAAATTAAATCCCTTCATAATAATGTATTCTTGATTTCAGTTATTTTTTTATCAATTGAATTAGCTGCCTTGATAGCATCGTAACGATCAATACCAATAATATGAACACCAGCCTCATTTCTTGACATAATAAAAGGTGTGTCAGCAATATTAATAGAGTCTGTAATAGATTGAACACCATTATAAATGCCATTAAAAGCATATTGATTATCATTATTAACAATTGATTTTACAACTTCTGGTAAATTGAAATAACCTGTTTGCTCACCAGTAGCATAGTTTCAGAAGTTAGACATAATTTCATTCCCGGCTTGAACTTTGTTAGATGAACCAGTTAGTGTGTCTCCTACTTTTTTAAATTCCCCCTCACTTGGTAATGTATTGTCAGTTACACTATACAAAAGATTATTTAATTTATATATAGATGCTGCTGCATATTGAGTAAAAGAAGTATCAAAAACATCTGATGCTTTAATTAAATACAATGTTGCAGAATCATCAGTATATGAAACAGGAATGTTAATTGCACCACCTAAATCATCAATGATTAATTTTTTATTTGGATCTTTGTAATCTTTTACAAAGGCATTATATTTAGATGTAGCATTCATTTTTCCATCACTACTAAAAATTTGAGGATTATATGTTTGTCAAATATATGAAGCTTCTGCACCAACAGGATCAGTACCACCATTTAACATTTTTGCTTTAGGGATATTGAAAAATTTTGAATAACCATCTGTAGCTGGTGCTTCATGCTTAAACAACACCATAGATGTTATAAGTGGTAATTGCGTTTTAACATAATCATCAAATACAAAACTTTGCAAATCTGCCATAGCTATGTCAAAAGAGCTAGGATTAGTTTGAATTACTGATGGATCTTGAGTTGGTTCAGAAGCAAAAAATTCAATATTACATGGCTCTCCTGTAGCATTGAAAATAACATCTTTATTAAAAAGCATACTTTCAGTAATATTTTTTATAGGTTGTTTCTTACCATTTGCATCTTTTTTGACTAAAGTAATATAACTTTTATTGTTAAACAAATTGTCAAATTCACTATTTACATAAGAAAATAATTTTTCACGCTTTCAATCATCTTCATTTCCGCCAACAGGATCTAGTTCTTTTAATTGAAAATAAAATTCTCAATTTGAACCATAACTATTTTTATAACTTTGTACTGTACTATCTCAAGATTCATCAATAGATTTAATTCAATTATTGAATTTTTCAATATATGATTTTGAACCTTTAATGTTTTTAAAAAAATCAGTTAAAATGTTAGAAATTACTGTAGAAAAAAAACTATCTAATCCTTGATTATTAGATAATGCATTTTGGGCAAAATCATTAATTGTTTGAACTTTTTTATCATCAGGAATATCAGCAATAGTTGAATATTTAATGTATTTTGAATCCTTACTGTTAACTTCCTGGCCTTGTAAAGGTTTAACTTGATTTTCCACTAATTTATTAATATTGTTATTTGAATTAATAATTTTGGGAATAAAAATAGCTAAAACTGGAATAGTAATTGCACATAATACCACTCCGCAAACTAAGCCAATTATTAATCCTTTTTTTGTTCTTTTTTTCATAAATGCATTCTTTTGTATATTATATATCATAATAACATTATAGTTATTAAAATTTATGTTTAATGGACCTTCTTATTGAACAAGCCACTTCTACCCATAATTGAATAATAATTTAATAGCAGTAATTGAGTTTATATACTTTGCCACATAACTAATTGCTTTTATTTTTTCTAATTTAGAATAATAATGATATCTACAATTGTTATATTCTTTTATAAACTCATTAATAATATTTTTTGCTTTCTCAATTGTTTTGGTTTTTAATAATCTAGTT
>JAZOSV010000013.1:0-2039 GCA_045657345.1 Mycoplasma sp.
ATAACTTCAAAAGGTTCCATTATTACTCAGAATTAGAACATCTACCTTATGCTCAAAGATTTTTAATACCTAAAATTGCTATAAATTCTAATATAATGAGATATAGAAGTTACCAGTCCCAAAAGATGGTGCATTAAACAATATTTAATTTAAATTATTTATGATTATTAACTAATTAAAAAACTATTTATTTAATAAAATTTTATATAATATTTTTAGTAATTTTTAAATATATTGAAAAGGAAAAACAATGGAAAAAACTTTTGCAATGATAAAACCAAATGCTGTCCAAAGGAATTTAATTGGCGAAATTGTAGCTAGAATTGAAAGAAAAGGCTTTATTGTTCATGCTCTAAAATTCATTATGGTGTCTAAAGAGCAAGCAAAAGCACATTATGATGTGCATAAAGATAAACCATTTTTTAATTCATTAGTAGAATCGATTACTTCAGGACCAGTAGTTGTAATGGTTATTGGTGGTAATAATGTTGTTGAAATATTAAGATTACTAGCAGGGGCAACTAAACCAACAGAATCATTACCAGGAACAATTAGAGGTGATTTTTCTAACGATATTGGTATGAATGTCATTCACACAAGTGATTCAATCGAAAATGCAAAATATGAAATAGGTATTTATTTTTCTAAAGATGAAATTATTGAATATGACAAGACCTTAAATAAGGAAGTTTTTTCTAAATAAAATAAATAAATATATTTATGACTTCTAAAAGCTTTTCCATAATTATTCCATACTATAATTCAAATAACTATATTGAAAAAGCTTTGAATGCAATTACTAATGTCAATTACGAACAATCATTAATTGAAGTGTTAATTATTGATGATGGCTCAAAAAACGACTCTTTTGAAGTAGTGAATAACTATTGCAAAAAATATAAAAATATTAAATTATTCCACAAACCTAATGGGCAATGGGGTTCTGTAATTAATTATGTTTTATCTAACAAATTAGCTCAAAAGGAATATATAGCAATTTTAGATTCTGATGATTTTTATGATCAGAAAATTTTTGAAATTTTAAATAGTATGCCTAGAAGTGACATATTAGTTGGAGCTTTCAAAAAGTTTGATGGTAAAAAGCAAATAAGAAAAGTTTACCCATTTTGATTTTTAATAAAAAGAAATATTCATAATAAGCAACAAATGTCTACTCCTTTTTGTTTGCCATTAATTTTTTTTGTTAGAAAAGAAGTATTTTATCAATTAGAAAAATTAGATAAGAATATGGCTTATCAAGATCCAGTTTATTTATGTCAATTAATAAAAAATGCTAAATCCTTATTTTTTACTAAAAAGACAATAGGATACTATTTTTTTAATCGTCCTAATAATTCAATCTCACAAACTTGAGATGATAAAAGATTTAAAGCTGAATTAAATGCTTGTAAAAAAATGCTTAAATATGATAACCAAGAAATGGTATCATGTAGACTTAATGTTAAGGCTTTTAAAAGTGTAGCAAAGACAAAGAACATTAAATTTAATATTTATCGAAAATTTAGTTTTAAATGATATCCATGATATATTAGAGGATTTTATTTCTTAGTCCATCAAATCTGTTTAAAAAAATTTTTTATTTACAACAAACATGATTAATATCATTTAATTGATATTTACTTACTAAATTAGGATTTAACAAGAGTAATAATCTTTTATCTATCTTATTAATCAGTGTTAGTTCATTTTGTGAAAACTGTTTGAAATGACTTAAATCTATAAAATAAATTTTTTTATATCTTAGTATTTCTTGCTTAATCTTATCTGGCTTAATACCTCAAAGAATATTTTTGGAGCAACTGTCATTTTTAACAATTTCATTTTCTTTAATCGGGACTAAAAAAGTAGGCCTTTTATATTTTGAAAAAACATTTAAATCATTAAATTTGGGACAATAGTAAATAAAAGATTTTTTATTTTTAATTTCTGATAAATCTTTTAAATAAAAGATTTTATTATTAAAAATCATGTTATTAGTAGAAATAATTTTTTGTGATTTATTATAAATTGTTTTTAAT
>JAZOSV010000014.1:0-6609 GCA_045657345.1 Mycoplasma sp.
TTTTTTAGTTTTACTATTATAAATTTGAATTGGTTGTTCATGATCATAAATAGATTTTTCAACTATAAATTCATCATAGAAATACTTTTTATACTCATTTAAATTTAATATTTTTAAAAGCTCATTTTTTTTATTTATGCATTCAAAAAAAAGATTATTCTCATATGCAGTAATTAACGCTTGCAAGATTTTATCTTTTTCATACTTTAATGATTTAATTAATACATCAAATTTATTGTCATCAAAATCTTGAAATGTTTCAAAATCATATTCTTTATCCTCAAGAAATGGTTTCAAAAGATAAAGTAGGTTATTTTTATCTTGAAAATTAAAGTGTTGTAAATACAAATCTTTAATTCGTGTAAAAATTTTAATCATGATTCTTTCGTAACAAATTATTTTTTTATTTAGATATATTTGTAAGAACATTTGAAAACGAGCAATCAAAATTGACTCTAAAAGATTAGTTGCTTTTTCTAAGAATACAAATTTATTATCATTAATCATAGATCATTTAATTACTAAACCGACATCAATTGTTCCATTATTAGTACCAATGAAATGACTATCTCTAACTAAATAATCCAATCTATCAGCATCAGTCTGACTAGAAATAATTTGATGGTAAAAACTTGGTATATTTTTACTTTTATTTAGAATGTTGATTACTAATTGAATATTAATTTTATTCTTAGTTAATATTTTATTAATTTCACTATTAGGATTTAGAATAATTTTTCTAGTCATTTTTTCATGGTTATGGTTTGTATACATTTCAAAAGAATGGCTTCTTGGTCCATGACCAATATCATGCAAAAGAGCTGATGCTAAAATTGCATTAATATCTGATTTTGGAATTTTAGGCTGTAAGTGATTTAGAAATTGTTTACAAATATAAAATACTCCTATAGAATGAGTAAAACGTTCATTATTAGCTGAATGAAAAATTTTAGAACATTCACCTAATTGTTTTATTGATTTTAAACGTCTAAATTCTTTAGTTTGAGTTAATTCATATAATCAATATTCATCTTCTTCAAAAATTATTTCTCCATAAATTGGGTCAGTTATATATTTATATTTCATTTATTTAATCCTTTGCAAAATATCTTCAATATTTTGCTTTATTCTTTTTTTACCAAATAAATATAGTGTTGTTGTTAAATCAGGACCATGCTGTTTTTTTGTAGATAACAATCTAATAGGCATAAATAAGTTCTTACCATTTAATTTGGTTTGTTCTTTAATGTTATTAATAATTTTTTTGATATTTTCTTCATTATCAAATTCAATATCATTAATAAGTTTTAAAAGGATTGGAGCGACCAATTTAATATTTTCTTTTTGTCCAATTATTTCTTCGTTTGAGGATTCATCTATTTTGTTATTTTCAAAAAGATCTACTATGAAATCATTTATTTGTTTTGCATAAGAAATTTGATTTTTTAATAATAATAAAACTTTATTAGGATTCTTATTATAAATTTCATTTTCACTTTTAACAAAAGGTTTAACGAATTCTAAATATTCTTTATCATTCATTGATTTAAAATGTTGATTAGAAATTCAATTTAATTTTGAAACATCAAATTTTGCTGGTGATTTTGTTAAACCATCTAATTGAAAACTGTTAATCATTTCAGATAAAGACATTATTTCTTTATTATTAGATGGTGTTCAACCAAGCAGACACAAAAAATTAGTAATAGCTATTGGTAAATAACCTAATAAACGATAATCTTCAATAAATTGTTTTAAACTTAAATCACGTTTAGATAATTTTTTTCCTTCATCATTAACTATGATTGATAGATGTCCATAGGAAATTTCTTTCTTGTCAAAACCAAGTGCTTTTTTAATCGCAATTTGGTATGGTGTATTTGAAATATGCTCCTCACCTCTTAAAACATGAGTAATGTCCATATCATAATCATCAACAACAACTGCAAAATTATACATAGCAATTTTATTTGACTTTAAAATAACTGGATCAGTTAGCGCACTTCCGGGAATAGAAATTTTTCCTCTTACCAAATCATTTCATTCATAATGTTCATCTTCATTTATTTTTAATCGAATAACATATTCTTGTTTATTTGCTATTTTTTCTTTTATTTCATTCTTAGTCAATGATAGACATTTCTTATTATATTTAGGTGTTTCATGATTTGCTTCAGCTTTTTTTCTTTGCTCATCTAACTCTTCTTTGCTACAAAAACAACAATAAGCTTTATCTTCTTTTAATAAAGTTTCTGCCAACATTTTATATCTATCTAATTTTAGTATTTGTTGGTACGGTTTATATTCACCTTCTTTTTGAGGAGATTCATCTGGGCAAATATCAAGTCAATTTAAATTATATAATTGTGATTCTATACCACCTTCAACATTTCTTTCATTATCAGTGTCTTCAATTCTAAGAATAAAATCACCTTTCATCTTTTTGGCAAAAAGGAAATTAAACAAAGCAGTACGAGCCCCACCTATATGGAAATATCCTGTAGGACTTGGAGCATATCTTGTTCTAGTTTTCATTTTTATTCTCCTTATTATTAAAATCAATTAAGAAGGAACCACTACCTGTTAATATAATATGTTCTCTATGTTCTAATTTATTATAAAACTTTAATAATTGTTTATTAATATTAAAAGCACAAGGTTGCAAATCATTATATATTTTTTCATTTATCAAATTGGGAAAATTTCTAATAATTTTTTTATATTTATTTTTATTTTTTTTTGGATTTTTCATAAAAGCTTCATATATATTTTGTGTACTACATTTATATTGATTAGGAATGATTTTAAAATTAGGGATATCTTTTTTAATTTCTTTTATCTTTTCACCAAATCCAGATACTAATGCTAGTTTAAAATTGGTAATGAAAAAACAAACGTCACTTCCTAGTTCAATTGCTATTTTTAATAAAATTTTTTTATTTAATTTCAATTGATATTTATTTATTAAAAAATTGATAATTGCTCCACTATCACTACTAGATCCACCTAAACCAGCTTGTGATGGAATGAACTTAATTATTTTAATATGAAAACAATCCGAAATATTGAAATGAGATTTCATAAATTTAATAGTTTTGGTAACTATATCATTTTTAATTAATAGATATTGATTTTTACAATTATAATAACTGACTTTATCTAATTTAGATAATTTTATATAAATATCATCATAAAAATCATCAACTAAGCAAAAGATCGACTTAATTTTATGTTTATTAAAATGTTTGTTATATTTTAGAATGTTCAATCCAATATTAACTTTAGCAAAAGCTCTTATTTTCTTCATCTTTTTCTCTTTCTAAATAACTATATAATTGGTAAAAATTTTCAAGACTTAATTGTTCTGCTCTAATATCATGATTAATATTTAGCTTAGCAAAAGCTTCATTGATTATTTTTTTATTGTATGTATTTATCAAATTATTAAACAACTTTTTTCTTTTAGCTGAAAAACAAACCTTTAAAAAAAAATTTATTTCATCAAAATCTAAATTAAATTTTTTATTTTTTTTAATTGAAATAAACCAAGAATCAACTTTTGGCATTGGAATAAAATTATTTGGAGCAACAGTAAACAAATATTTGATATCAGAAAACATTTGTATTAATACACTAAAAGCGTTGTAATCTTTACTATTAATTTTTGCTAGTAACCTTTGCGCCATTTCTTTTTGAACTAATATAAATATTTCATCAACTAAATTTGAACTTAATAGTTTTAAGATAATTTTACTTGATATAGAATATGGTAAATTTGAAATAACTTTAATTTTCTTGATATCCTTTAATTTTTGTTCAAAATCAAATTTTAAAAAATCATCATTATATATTAGGACTTGTTTAAAATTATTTTTTAAATAACTAGATAACCTTTTGTCTAATTCAACTAAGATTAAATTTTTAGTTTTCTCAAATATAAATTGAGTTATAGCTCCTAAACCAGCACCAATTTCTAAGATATATTCATTAGTTTTGATAGAACAACTATCAACTATTCTTTTATTAATGTTATTATTGATTAAAAAATTTTGCCCAAGTTTTTTTGAAGGAGAGAAGTTATTTTCTTTCAAGAAGCTAATAACTTCTTTTTTATTCGTCATTAATTAACTCCTAATTCATTTAATTTAGCATCAATACCATATTTGCCCTGACGTCTTTTAGTAATAATTACATGAACAACATATGATTGTAATAATGATAATAATGATGAGAAGAATCAATATAAACCAACCCCTGATGCTGAAATTGCTACTACTATACACATAAAAACATTCATAATAGTTCCAACGTTTTTTGTTTTATCTAAAGCTTTATTATTAGAAACACCTACTGTTTGTGACTTTCGGCTTCTTTTTTTAGATAGTTTTTGTGGTATTTTTTGGGAGAAAAATTGAGTTGGAATAACAATTAATAAGAAGAAAATATATGGCCATCCAGTGTTAACAAAATCAGAAAAAATAGCACTTATAGGTGAGGTGCCTAAATCTCAAATATCAAATAGTATTGTAGCCTTCAATGGACGAACAATACTAATAACACGGTAGACGATTAATAAAATAGGTAATGTAACAAAAATTTGTTCGAAAGAAGCAAAAGGCTTAATTTTTAACTTCTTATAAAGTTGATTGATTTCCATTTGCTTTTTTTGTCTTGATTGCATATCCTTAGCATCTTTATATTTAGCATTAATTTCAGCTACCTTTCCCTGGACTTCTTGCATTCGCTCTGTTTGAAATGTTGAATTAATTGATATAAAAAATGTAATTAAACGAATAATAATTAAGATGATAATAATACCAAATAAACCACCTAAACCAACAGGTCATGATCTAGTTGCTCACATAAAGTGTAATAGTAATTGTGCAAATGGTCAGACAAATAATGCATAAAATGGGCCATAATTCATGGAAAATTCATTAAAAGGGAAAAATGCTTGACCTGGGGTTGGATTTAAATCAAAAAAAGTATTTCCAGTGGTACCAGGATTAAAACCTAATTCAAGTCCTACCCCCATTATATTGCTAGTAGATACTTCATATTGAAACATAGTTTGAAAACAACCATACAATCCAATACCAAATAAAAATAAATACAAAAGCAATTTAGTTCACATTAAAATTTGTTTAAAAATTTTTTTGGCTAGTTCCTTATTTTTGTCTTCAGGTTTATAAGAAGAAGCAAAGGATGGTAAAATTACTTTTGAAAAATTATTTTTGTCAAATTTCATTTATCCTCCTTAAACTTTTTTCTATTTCACAAGACAAATTCTTATAAGTAATATTTTTTATATTGTTCTTAGCAATTATAACAAGATCAATTGGTAGCTCCATGTTTAATTTTGTCATCATTATAAAACGAATTCTTCTCTTTACCTTGTTTCTAATTATAGCTAATTTTGAAACTTTTTTTGATACAGTAATACCAACTCGAGGATAGTTAAAAGAGTTTTTTAAATAAAAAAAGGAAGCATTTTCACTTTTTACAATTTTCCCCTTTTTAATTATTCTAATAAAATCTTCATTTTTTAGAATCCGGTTTTTTTTCTGCAAAATTATCTAACCTCATCAGAAACAGTTAGTTGGTGTCGACCTTTTAATCTTCTTCGTGCTAAAAGTTTCCTACCACCACTAGTTTTCATTTTGCTTCTAAAACCATGAGTTTTTGCTCTTTTTCTTTTATTTGGTTGAAATGTTCTTTTCATACTTTAATACTCACTTTACATAATTTTGCAATGCATGATATATTTTATAATAAATATTAATAAATATTTACTATAATTTAAATTATTTGATCATAAAATCAATAAAAATAAATCAATCTTTATAATTTTAAATAATTATGGTCTTGTTAGCTCTACGAAATAATATTATACAATAATCTGTTATTTTTCTAAAATAGGAAGAAAAGTCTAAATATTTTATTAATTAACATTTTTTCTAGTTTAATAAACACAAAATTAAAAGTGTTTAATGCACCATCTTTTTGGACTGGCAACTTCTATAACTTATTATATTAGAATTTATTGCAACTTTAGGTATTAAAAATCTTTGCTCATATGGTAAATGTTCCAATTTAGAATAATAGTGGTATCTTTTAAAGTTATATTGATGCCAAAAACAAAAGAGAATTCTTTTAATTTCATCCATTGATTTAGCTTGTTTTAGTGATGATAAGCATCTTTTATCGATGGTTCTATGAAATCTTTCTACACAACCATTACATTCAGGCTGGTCTAATGGAATTAATCTTTTAATGACACCATTATCTCTTAGAAATTGTACAAATTCATTAGCATGATGAAATTGTTTCCTTTAAACATCATCACATTATCAGTTTGTACTGATTTAATTTGAATATTATTTTGTTTAAAATATCTAAATCCTGATTTGATTGCATACATAACATTTGATGTAGAAGCATTTTCTAATATCAAACTAAATGTGAATCTGAATGAGTATCTATCATATTGAAAATTGGAATAATCTTGTTTAATCCATTTTCATTTCTTCCTAATATTTTTAAATCTAGTTGAACATGACCGGGCTCAATAATTTTATGCCTTTTAGGATGATAATAATATTTCTTTCT
>JAZOSV010000015.1:0-8036 GCA_045657345.1 Mycoplasma sp.
GAAAGATACCATTATTACTCAGAACTTGAGAAAGAAAACATTCCATATGCAAATAGATATATGACTCCACAAGATGCAATTAAACTACTGTATAATTATTAACAGAAGTGGTATGTCCAAAAAGATGGTCCATTAAACAGATATAGAAGTAAAATTGTTTTTTTAACTTTTTTAATGTAAAATGATTTATTATATAGTATTTTATATAAAAAATAGTTATTTTTTAAGCAAAAATTTACTCAATATTAATAATTTTCAATAAGTAAGTTTGTAATTAAGTTTTATCCTAGTATTAAAAGTATGAAAAGGAGGTAAATATGAACTGATTTAAAAAACATTGAAAATCAATTGCTACAGTTTCAATATTAAGTTGCGTTGTTATTGCCTCTGCTACAATTTTATTTTGACCAGAAAAAGTAAACTCTTCAAGTGTCTATATTTTGAAATTTGATAAAAATAAAGATAAAGATGCTGATGCAAAAAATAATGTAATCAAAACATTAATTAATAAAACTAGAAATGCATTGGACCAATATGAAGTTTGATATAAACAACAATATCATGAAGATTTTCCTGGCCTAAACTTTCAATATGTAAATTTAAAAACAACACAAACAAATGGAGAAAAAAATTTTTTTATAAATTTAGATAAGAGTTTAAAAGCAATTGATTCGAGATTAGGAATAACAAATATTCAAAGAACTCCTGAAACTTTAAATGAAGGTTTTTATAATAAAAACACTGAGTTATTAAGTTTTTATTGATCACCTGATTACAATGGTGTTGGTACTTGATTAAAATATATGATCTCTGATGCTTTTTCAATGCCTAATTTTTGACCTTCAATTTATCAAGCAATTGAGAAAAATAATCAAGAATGAGCTAATTCTCTTGGACAAGAATTAAAAAAATATACTTTTGATGGAAAACAATCTATTTTTTTAAATCAAACTGATTTATTAGCTTGAGTTAATTCATCTATTAATATATCTAAAATTAGTTTATCTGATGCTTATGTAACTATTGCAAATGTTATTGGAAAATGAGTGAAGGACAATTCTAATATTGATATTAATTTAAAAGAAGAAAATGGAAAACAAGTTTTTGAAAATTATTCCAATGTGGGATTAGGAATAAAATTTGTTAATTTCATTGCTAGTAATCCATCTAATATTCCTTTTGTAGAAGACGGCCCCTGAACACAAGCACCATGGTTAGTAAGAAATGGTTTTTATAAACAAATAAATCCTAATTCTGATAATAACTATCGTGATTGATTCTATGATGCTAGTGAAAATAAAAGTTCTACTATTAGATTGTGAGATCAAAACAATCCTTTTAATTCTAATAAAACTCCATTTAATCCTGCTTTTTCAAATGCACCCAACTCATCTTTTTTTCAATCTTGTTGAACAGGATTAACAACTTGAACTACTATTGGTGATGAAAATAGCAAAGCGCTTCCATATGAAGGAGCTTATTTGGTCGCTAATGGTGCTAACAATAATCTAAATGATTTAATTAATGAATTTAATACTAATCAAACAATGACCTTTAACATTAGACCTATTCCTTGAATTGATATTGGTGGTAATCAAGTAATTCAAGATGGAAAGCAAATGTTTTTATCACCAGAAGATTTTATAGCTAGCATAAAAGCTTATATAAGATCAATTGATTGCGGCCTTAACACTAATAATTATTTTATTAATTTGCTTGGTTTAGACGTTCAAAAAACAATTAGTGATAACAATAATTTAAAACGCAATACATCTGCATTAGATAATTACCAACTAAAATTGTATTTTAATAATCCAACTTTATCTGCTAGTGATTGCTTGGATATTTTACAAAAACAATATTTTTGTGCAATTCCAGCTTTTAAACAAACTGTTAAAAATATTATTAATGATAGTGATTGAAAAAAAAGTGCAGTTTTAACATCAAATGGATTGTTAAATACAACCGAAACTAAAATGGAAAATTTTTATGGATCAGGCGATTGAAGAAAAACATGAAATGATTGAGTATTTACTAGTCCTTATTATATTTCCAATATTACTGAACAAAACATAGTTTATAAGATTAATAAAAATTACTTTAATACTTTTACAAATAATCTTTCTAGTAATCAATATAAATCATTTATATTAGAGAATAATTTTAATGGATCTAGTATTAGAAAATTTGACAAGATTGAATTAAAATATGCAGGTAGTTACAATGAGAATATTCTTTTTGAACAATTCAAATCAAATGAGTTAGATGTTTCAACAATTCAAGCTGCTAATCTAGTTAATGTTGCTAAGAATTTTCCAAAAGATATGTATTATGTAAATAGCATGAAAATAAATCGTTCTGATCTTATAGGTTATAATTTGCAAATTTATGAAAAAGATTTGCAAAATGTTATTTTAGGTCAAAATAATAAAGCAATGAAAAATAATGATGGAGCGCCAACATATTCAATTGATGAATGAGGTAATTATAAGTTTAATGAAGGAGAAAAACCAAAATTAAAATCGCGAATATCTAAATCTTATGCTGATTTAATTGTTAAAGATTTTTTTACTCCTATTGAAGAAGGGGGTGTAAGTCAATTATTAAGGACTACAATCAATACATGTATAAATTGAGTTTCACTACAAACTATTGTAAACCCTGGAATTACTAAATCCATTCAATATTCCTTCATGCCTTTTGGAGTTTACCAATTAGATGCTACTATTAATCCTGACAATAATTTTGTTGGTAATGTAGATACTCAATTAATTTCACCTTTTAATGAAACCTCAATTGAAAATATAGCAAAATATTGATACTTTTCTTCTAGCAAATTATATATGACACAAGATGAACTTTCTGTTTGAAACGAAAAGTCATTTTTGTTACGTAGGTCAGGTAGTATTATTTGAACATATAAAGAGTTATTATATTCAATGATTTAGAAAGGAGGATAATTAGGATGCTAAAATATATTTTTAAAAGACTAATATTTTCAATAATAGCGCTATTTATTTTGCTATTGATAGTTTTCTTTTTGATGCAAGCTATTCCTGGTTATCCAATTGCAAAAGCAAACAATGAAGATGATGCAAGTTATTTATTAAGATTACAAGCTGCAGGACTATTAGATAATGTCTTTGTACAATTAGGACATTTTTTTGAAAAATTGTTTACTACTGGGCAATTTGGTCAGCTATATAATGAATCAATTTCTGTAACTGAAAAAATATTATTACCAATTCAATATACAATGATGATTGCAGGACCTGCATTTATTATTTCTTCCATTGTTGGTGTTACATTTGGGATTGTATCAGCGTATTATCGTGGTAGATGACCCGATATTTTAATAAATAGTATAAGTGTATTATTTGTTTCGATTCCATCATTTATTTTTGCACTTTATCTAATTCAATTAGCTGGATTGATTGGAATACCAACTCAATTTGTTGATCCTAAAACTGGTGCTAGTACTGGTAGTGTGATTTTATCTATGATTGTACCAATTCTTTCAATGGTATTTGCTTCAGTATCTGTTATTACATACTATACTCGAAATGAATTAGTTGAAGTTTTCAAACAAGATTATATTAGGATTGCTCTTGCCAAGGGATATAAGTTTAGGCAAGTTATTTTTAAATATGCTTTAAGAAATGCTGCTATTCCTATAATTGCTTGTTTATTGCCTTCTTTTTTATCAATTTTAAGTGGTTCAATCATTATTGAAAAATTCTTTAATGTTCCAGGTACTGCATCTATCTTAGTCAATGCTATCAATCAAAAAGAAATATATTTAGTTATTTTTTCAACAATTTTTTATGGTGCTATCTATTTTATCTTACAAATTGTGGTTGATATACTCTATACATTTATAGATCCTCGGATTGTATTAAATGAGAAGAAAGCTAATAGTTTATTAAATAATATAAAATCTTGGATCACTAGAAAAAATAAAATTAGTATAGTTAGAAACATTGATAAAAATTATAAATATTTTTTAAGAAAAGCAAATTTAAAACAAAAAGAAATTGTTGATGAAGAATCGTTTTTGTTTGATGAGACTACAATTGAACAAAATCTCGAGTTTTCTAGTTTAGTTGAGGCTACTAATCAAACTGAGTTAGAATACTTAGATTCAAATTGATTTGAATCTGTAAACATTGAGAATATTAATTCTGAACAAATTGCTGGAAAACCAACTAAATATATTAATGATGTTATAAAAAGGTTTTTTAAATCAAAAGTAGCTACTTTTTTTGTTGTTTTGATGGGATTAATTATTGCTATTTCAATCATTATAACTTTAGCGAATTTAAATAATATTAGTGAACCAATCTCTAATACTGTTCCAACTTCTATTCTAGCTTATCTACCTCCAAGAATATCATGATTGGGTGTTAGCGGAATTACTGATACTATTATTGATGCAAATACTTTTTCACAACTGAGTAAATATCAGGATTTAGGTATTTGACAAAGTTACAAGCAACTTGGTACACAATATTTAATAAAAGGATTTAATCCTTATGTAATCCCTGAGTTAAAAAATGTTGTTGCAATGTTGGGAACTGATGGATTAGGTAGAGATTGATGAACAATGTTATGGTATTCAACTATTAAATCATTATTTTTTGCATTAATAGTAGCTATTCCGTCAATTTTAATTGGTACTATTTATGGGGGTATTGCTGGTTCTAATGCAGGAAGGTTAGTTGATAGTATTTTAATGAGAATTGTTGAAATATTATCTAGTGTCCCTTTAATTTTATGAATTATGATATTGGGTTTAGTTTTTTCTAGCGGTAATATAAACTCTTTAACTTTAGGAATATCATTAATTCTTGTTAATTGAATGTGACCAGCCGTTATAGCTAGGACATATATCTTGAAGTATAAGGATGCTGAGTTCATACAAGCTGCTAAAACTCTTGGTGCATCCCAAAGTCGGATTTTGTTTACACATATGTTACCAAATATTTCTGGAAGGCTATTTGTTAACTTAGTAAATTTAATTCCTAGAATCATTTTTTTTGAAACTTCATTAGTTTTTTTAGGATTAAAATCTAGTAATGAAATTAGTTTAGGGACAATGATTGAAACTGCTAGAATTAACCCATATCCACACCTTTTAATAGGACCAACATTAATTATTATTTTAATTACATTATCTGCTCAAATTATTTCTAACAATCTAAATGATGCTTTAGATCCAAGGGTTTCAGGTGATTAATATGTTTTTAAATAAGAGTTTAACTTTACAAAATTATCATCACAAAGAGCAAAATAAATTAAAGGATCAAGAAGTTCTTAAGATAAGAAATTTAAATGTAGTCTTTAAATCAAAGTCTGGATATATACAAGCTGTAAGGGGAGTAAATTTAGATTTAAGAAGGGGTGAAATTATTGGTATAGTAGGAGAATCAGGTTCTGGAAAATCTGTGAGTGTTAAATCTACAGTTGGTTTTAATGATGGAGCAACAACAACAGCTGATTTAATAAATTTAAATGGAATTAATATCTTATCAATTAAGAAGAAACAATGACCATTTATTCGTGGAACAAAAATAGGATACATACCTCAAGATCCTTTAATGTCCTTAGATCCAACTAAAAAAATAAAAAATCAAATTATAGATGCAATTAAAATTACTGAACTGAGAAAGAAAAATAACCATATTTTCGAAATTAAAAATGATAAAAATTTAAATGATGAGGAAAAAAGAAAATTAATTAAAAAAACTAAACAAAAATATTATGAAAATATTAAATCAAAAAATATGTATAAACGAATGATTGATATTTTAGATTTTATTGGTATCAATGATCCAAAAAAAGCTATTAATTCTTATCCTTATGAATTTTCTGGAGGAATGAGACAAAGGATTTTAATTGCGATTACTATTGTTGGTGAACCAGATGTTATTATTGCAGATGAACCAACTACAGCACTTGATGTTACCGTTCAAGCAAAAGTTATCAATTTAATTAAAGGTTTAAGAGACAAGTTAAATATTTCTATTATTTTTATTTCACATAATATTGCATTAGTTGCTAATGTATGTGATTATATTTATGTTATGTATGCTGGTAAAATTGTTGAAAAAGGAACAGTTGAAGATATTTTTACATTTCCATGTCATCCATATACATGGGCATTAATTGGATCAATACCCGAAAATTTACAAGGCGAGGAATTATCTTCTATTCCTGGAACACCACCTAATATGGTATCTCCACCAAAAGGAGATGCATTTGCATTTAGAAATAAATATGCTATGAAAATAGATTTCGAGAAAGAGCCGAATTTATTCCAAGTTTCACCAACTCATTTTGCAGCCACATGACTTTTACATCCAAATGCTCCTAAAATAAAAATTCCAAAAGAAATTATGACAAAAATTAAAATTGCTAAAAAATCTATTAATCTAAAAAAACAAAGGACTAAAAATGGATAAGAAAAAAATATTATCAGTCAATAATCTAGAAAAATATTTTGTTAAATCTGGAAAACTAAGTAAAGTATTAGAAGATATTAATTTTGATGTTTATGAAAAAGATTTTTTTGGTATTATTGGTGAATCTGGTTCTGGCAAATCAACTACTGGAAAATGTATTATTGGTTTATATGAACCTACTGCAGGATTAATAACCTTTGATAATAAAATTATTAATCATAAAAGCTTAAATAAAAAAGATAAAAAATGATTATGCAAAAATATGTCTATGATTTTTCAAGACCCTATGTCTTCATTAAATCCTAGAAAAAATGTTTTATCATTGGTGGCAGAACCATTAGTTATTAATAAGATAATTACTAAAGATGTAAAAGAAACTATTGCAATTTGCAAAAAAATAAATCCCTATTTTAAAAATACTTTTAGATGACAAGATTATCATCTAAATGATAAATATTTAATACCATTTTATCAATCTGTTATTAAGGTTTTTCTAGACGGTGTGCAAAATGTTGCAAAATTTAAATTAGAGGAAAAGGATATTAAAACATTAATTCTAAACTTTTCTTCATTTTTACTGGATGTTGAGTCTTCATATAAAATATTAATTCCACAAATCTACAAAATTAATTCATTAACTAAAGATTTAGTAAAATTTAATCTAGATAAATTAGAAGGTAAAAAGATTCATACCAAAGAATCTAATTATTATGAATCACAAAAAAAATTGAATGAAAGTAATAAACTATTAAAAGCACCACAACTTTATTGAGATTTGAAAGAAGAAAAAAATAAATTAACTAAGGAGCTACAAGATGTTATTGTTACTTTAAATAATAAATCACAAAGTAGCAGAATCAATTATTTAAATGCAACTATTAATAGTTTAAAAACAGAATTAAATATTTATCGACAAAATAAAAATATTACCACATCTTTAAGTGAATATCATTTACTAAAAGTTAAAATTTTAATGATAAAAGAAACACTAAATATTTTAAAAAAATTTGATGTTAATAACCTTGTTAATATTAATGATTTAGAATATTTTTTATCCTATATTAATCTTAAAATTAAAGCTAAATATAATGGCATAACATTAGACTTAATCAAGCTTTTAAATATTGGGGAAGTCATTGATGAATTATCATTAGAAAAAGATGACAAAAATAATATATATAAAATAATTTCTGAATATCGAATTCTTTATGACAAAATTGTAGAAAATATAAAAACATTAAGTAGTCAAAATATTTATGATAAATTTTATGAAATCGATGTTTTAAGAACAAAATTTGTTAAAAAATGTGATCTAGAAAAACAAGAAAATCTTAAACGTAAAAAATTAATACAAGATAATATCAAAAAAATAGACCAAAGACTTAATAAGATTAAAAAGGAATATCATAATAGCAATGAATATTTGTCTAATCAATGAATCATTAATCAAGCAAAAATTAAATTAGAAAAAGACTTTTTAATTAAAGAGGATTTTGTTAAAAAAGAAAATGAAGATTTTAAAAATAAAATTATGCCTTTAATCGAAAAACAAAACGAAGAAATAAAACAATATAT
>JAZOSV010000016.1:0-5631 GCA_045657345.1 Mycoplasma sp.
TTTATAAAAATTTAGGTTATTTATTACTGCTTTATAATCATTTTTTATACTCTTATAAGTATTAATTAATTCTGAATTGATATCATTAATAATTGCCTTTTTAGGTTGCAAGTAAGATAACATTGCACCACCGCCTAAAAATGGTTCAATATAAGTTTTAAAATTCTTAGGGATATATTTATACAAATAAGTATTAATTACTCTTCTTTTTCCACCAACCCATTTAACAAATGGAACATAATCACTATTATCTGAAGTTTTCATAGCCAAAATAATTTTATCAAATTTTCCTTCCTTTTAAAAATAATAAAAAATGGCTAATAACTCTTAATTGCTTAATATTAGAACTCATATTTTATTATTTTTTAATACATGATCTCTAATCTATTTTTATATATTTAATCATCTGTTATTTTATTTTACTTTTTGTTAGTTACATTTAATGTTAATTATCTTATTTGAAGTTGAAATTAAATTCCTTTAAAACCTTTAATGATTATTGACATTATATATATATATAATGCTAATGTTATTTTAGAAAGGAGAAAAAATGTCTCAAAAAATTGCAAAAAGTTTAAAAGTAAATGGCATTATTGCTTCTGTATTTCCAATAAGTTTTTTTACACTTTTTATTTACCCTTTTGTTATTGGAATCATGCTTTGTGTAAATAGTCATGAATTTGAAAATAGTGGATTAGCAATTGCTACAGGGGTCTTAATGTTTTTTGTATTGCCTATAGTTCTTTTTATTCCATTAATTTTAAGTTGTTGTTTACGACCAAAATAAGCATATATAGGTAAAACAAAAATATTATTAATAAAAATAAACAATTTAAACTATTAAAAGTTCATTTATTTTTTAACGCAAGTTATCAATTAATCTATAAATTTTGAAAAAGGTCATTTTGACCTTTTTTATATATTTAAAACAACTAAGTTATTTTAATAACCTTATAATAACTGACTAAAAATTGAATTCTTGAATTCATCATAAATGAAGAATTTTTTAAAATAAAAAGTCCCCATAAGAATGGGGACTAATTTATAAATGGTTGCGGGAGGTGGATTTGAACCACCGACCTTCAGATTATGAGCCTGACGAGCTGACCAAACTGCTCTATCCCGCGATAATGGCGGAGGATGAGGGATTCGAACCCCCGCGTGGATTGCTCCACCTTTCGGTTTTCAAGACCGATCCCTTCAACCGGGCTTGGGTAATCCTCCATTAAAGCTACGTTATGCTTTAACAACTCTTAATATTTAAGAAATAATCAATTAGAAACACAACGTAATAAAAATTAACAATGGTGCTTCTAACAGGACTCGAACCTGTAACCGACCGATTATGAGTCGGGGGCTCTAACCAATTGAGCTATAGAAGCAAAACATGGTGGCTAGGCAGAGATTCGAACTCTGGACCTACCGGGTATGAACCGATCGCTCTAACCAACTGAGCTACCCAGCCACAATGGTCGGGAAGACAGGATTCGAACCTGCGACCCCCTGGTCCCAAACCAGGTGCACTACCAAGCTGTGCTACTTCCCGTTAAAAAAGGATATTGAAAATGGCGCACCCTAGAGGAGTCGAACCCCTAACCTTCTGGTCCGTAGCCAGACGCTCTATCCAATTGAGCTAAGGATGCATGGAGGTGCCAGTCAGATTCGAACTGACGATAGCAGAGTTGCAGTCTACGGCCTTACCACTTGGCGATGGCACCAAATATCCACTAAAAATTATACTATCTTTATTTTGTTAACAACAAAAAATAGCAAATTAATTTGCTATTTTATTTTGCTTTTTTAGTGTTTTTAAAGTTCTTGCAGAAACTTTTACTTTCTTTGTTTTTCCAGGTCCATCTTTAATCATAACAGTTTGTAAATTTAGATTTCAAACACGTCTTGAATGATTCATAGCATGAGATCTTGTATTTCCAAACAATGGTCCTTTATTTGTTAAATCATCTTTTCTTGCCATATTCAAACCTTTTAAAATGTTACTTAATAACTTTAATTGTTCTAATCTTTGTATCAATAGATGAGTCTTTTGCTAAACGATTAGCAGTTTCTTGAGTAATTGGTTCAGATTGTCTAACCACAAAAATTTTATCTCTTGGAGATTTTGCTAAATTTTCATCCAATGTTTCTAATGGAATTCTTGCTTCATAAACTTTTTGTGCTTGTGGTGTTGCAATTTGAGAATTGTAATTAACATTTGATTGTTGAGTTCTTGAGAAATTTTGCATTTGGTTAAAACGTTCCATTTGAGCTTGTTGATTAGCTGCATTCATTTGTAATGCCTCTAATGTTTGAGCATTTTGGTTATAACGAGCTTGCAATCTTTCTAAATTTCTAATTTCAGATTCTTGTCTAGCTATTTTTTGTTGTAAACGACGTTCTCTTCAAGTTAGTGTTTGATTTCTAATAGGTTGTACATTATTTGATTGATAATTTTCATTATTTACATAGTTGTTATTTTTTTGAATTGATTCATATGGCGGCTGAATGTAATTAGGTTTAACTACTTGACGATTCACATTAATGTTAGCATTCATTGGATCTTCATATCTATTCATACTATCAATTCGTGGTACAGAATTAATATTTTGGTAAGCGCTCATGTGAGAGCTTTCTACTAATTGATTTAAAGCTGGTGCTCTTGAAGCTAGTGCTGGTGTTGTTTGAATTCTTGGTGCACTACTTCTTCCTTGTTTTTTAGCTAAGATACTAGCATAATCAGATGAATCAAAACCATGTAATAATAATTCTAAGTTGTCAATTTCAAGTTGAATTCTACTAACAGCTGGAATCATAGATTCATCTAATAAGTGTTGACTAGACAATAATGTATCAATTCTTGATTTGTATCGAGACAATTCTTGAGTTAATTGAAGTGATAATTCATAATGTTCAGCAATAATGTTGTATTCATAATCTAAATTTAATTCACAAGTTTCAATTTCTTCTTCAGTTGCATTATTGTATTTATTTCTAATTGCTTCTTGTGTTCTAGCAATTACATTTTGAGCATCTTTTAATCTATTTGCAATTTCATTAGTATTTTGGGAAATAATTTTAACTTCAGTAGCAATTTGATCTGATAATTGGTTGTAGGCATTAGTAGCATCTAATTTAGAATTCTTTAAATAATCTAATGCTTGTTGTAAATAAGGTTTTACAATAACTTGATTAATTTGTAATGATAAATGCGCTACTTTTTCTTCTACACTAGAATGTGGATTAGTTTTTTCAACAATAAAATCATGACCAACTTGTACATTGTTTGTAGGTATAGCACTATTCATAACTAATGGATCACGTTCTAATAATTTTGCATTTTTGTTAAACTTTTCATTTTTTAGATTGATTGACATAATTTCTCCTTTTAACACACTTATCTTTAATTATATAGCAATAAAACAATATTTCTATATTTTAGTTTTTTTAAATTAAATTTTAATTTAATTAATTACTTTATTTCTTACTGGCTTAACATCAATATATCTATCATCATCTTCACTAATATAACCTTCATGTAGTAAGTGATCAATCATTGTTGGTAGTTTTGAGAATGCTTTTTCTTTTAAATCTTTTGGTAAAATTTCAAATGCTGTTTCAAGAATTTTGGCTTCAATACGGTATTTTTCTAATGCTTCACGATATTGTTGATTAACACGATGATATTTTTCCTTAACAATTGACATTTCATTTAAAATATCCTTTAATTCATTGTCTATATTTGCATTACTATCATCATCATGGTTAGTTTGTCTTTTTACAATCATTGGTTGTGTCGGTTTAATAGGAGTAACTAAATTATTTTCTGATTTTGGCTCATTTATAGGTTCATTGTTTTCTAATAATTCACGTTCTAATTCTTTCATTTCTTGACTAGCATAAGAATTCTTCTTATGAGAATTATTTCAATCATTTGCAACAGGTTGCCTATTAGCAAATGTTGAAACTTTGGCAGGAGTTTGATTAGATTTTTGTTGAGTTTTATATTGCTTAACTTCTTTTTCCTTATTATTTATTCAATGTAAAACTTCATCCATTTCTGCTTTTAAAGGACTAATAGGTTTATTTTTATTTAAAATAACTATATTTTTATCAATGTCATCCAATTTATTATTAACAATAGCCATTTCTTTTTCAATTGCTTCTAATTCACTATTAATATTTTCGTTTTTATTTAATTTACGCTTGTATGCTCTTACATCAATCATGCGTTTTTCAATTCAATGATTCAAAGTTGATAATTCTTTAAGCATTGGATCTTTTGGTAAAAATTGACGAGCAATATTAGTTTGTTCATTTACTAAATTTAACTCATCGTAAACTAAACTCAATAATTTTTCCGCATCTTTTAGGTCAGTTAATAGTGACTTACCACTATTCCTATCATTTTGTTTTTTAATAATTGCTTGTTTCTCATTAATTCATGCTAATAATTGTTCTAATTCCTTCTTCAAAGGACTAATTGGCATATATTTTTTAGCATCAATAATTTGATTATCAACATAAATTTTCTCATCATTGATAATTAATAATTGTTTTTCAATTCGTTTATACAATTCAGGATCATAACCATACTTCATTCTTAAATTGTAAGCATGTAAGTCACTTTCTTTTTCCTTGATTCATTTAATCAAATGATCCATTTCTTTTTTAACTGGAGATAGTTCTTTTCTAGTTTGACCGTCAATATTAGTTTTAACATTTACACTAGATGGAACTTGCTCTTTGCTATAAGCATCTTCATTTTGTACTTGTTTAATATCTTGTGACAATGACTCAACATTATTAATGTCATCTGATTTTTCAGTTTCAATAATTGTTGTTTCTTTACCTGTTAAAGTATCAATAAAATTATCAAATGAAGAATCATCTTCAATTTCCTTAGGAACAGATTTATACGAATTCATATCAAGTGAAATAGTTCTTAGTAAAGATGTATCTATTCTAATATTGCTTGTAATTAGTTTTTCAATCTTATGGGTAGTAGCTAAAATATCTCATCTTTCACAATGTCTTTTTCAATCTTGATCAGTTAAGTTGTATTTAATAATAAAATTGATTTTATTTCAAATGTTAGCTAAAGCAACAAAATCACATGTGCTTTCATTATTAAACATTGAATCATAAGCAATAGATGGATCAATTAAATTATGAAAACGATCTAAAATGATGTTACTAGCTATTAATAAATTTTTATATCATGATGCATCATATAAATTAGTTTTAATAGGAAAAACATTACCAACCTTATCACTTAATGAAACATGAGTAAGATAAATATTGTTAATCAACATACTCATTTCTTTATAATATTCATCAAGAATTGATAACAATGATACTTCAAAAATCGGATTTTGAATTAAAAGACTTTGTTCAATTTTAAACATTTCTATAAATCTCCACTTCTAATAATATAGAAATTACAATACTTAAATTATACCATAAGTAAACTATATTATTGTATGTCAATACTTGTTTGTTTAATGGACCATCTTTTTGGACATACCACTTCTGTTAATAATTATACAGTAGTTTAATTGCATCTTGTGGAGTCATATATCTATTTGCATATGGAATGTTTTCTTTCTCAAGTTCTGAGTAATAATGGTATCTTTC
>JAZOSV010000017.1:0-6874 GCA_045657345.1 Mycoplasma sp.
TACAAAAATAAAATTTTGATCATTTAATAACTAAAAAATAAAAATACTCTTAGCCAACAAACCAAGAGTACTTTAATGCATCAACAATTTTAATATGATATATTAATATTAGTGTTGCACTTTATATTTCATTTTAGAAAATTACACTGTGAGGTGTAATTTTTGATTTTATATTAAGAAAGAACACTATTTAATAAATACTTTCAAAGCTTAAATCATTTAAGAGCGAATCAACTATTTTTTAAGTGATGGCTGCTTTTTTAAAAAATATTTTCCTTCCTTTTCAATAATTTATAAGTGTGAAAATTTGCTTTAAATTCGTTTTTTATCATTAGCTTATTTTTGGTAATGGTTAATAATTTTTAAATTTGTTTAAAAAATTTAATTGAAAATTGCAAAAAGGAGTATAATAATGATGAAGACATAAAAAGAGGTATTTATGAAAAAGAAAATGATTACATTATTTTCAATAATTGGAACAGTAAGTTTAGGTGCTCCAATTTTAGTAGCCACTTCTTGTAGTGGTACAAAATACACAACAAACGGCAACAATCACATATAGTGATAAAAAAGTAAGTGATTTAGTTAATATTTACCATAATGAGTACGATAAAGAAATTGGTGACACTGACTTCTTTCAATATACAGATACAAATGTACCAAGCTTAATCAAATTAATTGATGACTATTTAGCAAAAGCTAATACTCTTAGTTATGCTAATTTAAGTTTTGATGGCAAAATTTGATTAAATAGTTTTTTAGATGAACTTCAAACTAAAAAACAATTATTACAGTCAAATATTCATTATTTAATTGTAGATCCATGAGATAGTTTAGCAATGACTGACTATAACTACAATGGGGTCTATTTGATTATGCTATTAATACAGCATTAGAAACAGAAGATGATGATACACTAAATCGTTTTGTAAAATTTATAGACAAAGTATGTTTAAACCTAAAAACAGGTTTGGAAAAAAATATTACTATGTCAAAAGTGATGGTAAAGCACTTTATTGAAACATTACTGCAACAAAGTTTTAACAAACCATTGTTAGATTATTATGTAGAACACAACTCTTGAGCTAGTGAAGATGAATTTAAAGATAATAGTAATTTATTATTGTTTAAGCAAAAAGGTAATTTAAGTTTAGAAGCAGTCAATGCTGCTAATAAGGCGTACTTTCAATTCTTATATTATTTAACAAATGATTATTATAAAAATATTAACTACGGAATGGCAACTGGTGAAGAAACATATAAATTATCTAAGAGTGAGATACTAACTGATAAAGAAGATAATGGTTATTTACATAATTTTGAAAATAAAACTTATTATTTGAATGGTTTAGGACTAAGTGATAATGATTTAAATCAAAAAGATATTGGACTTGGTTTTATGAGCAATAGTGAATATGGCCAAAAAATATATAAGGCTTTGTTAAGGAAACATTCTAATACTCAACAAACATCTGAGGCAATTTTTGATTTAGGCAATAGTGGTGTTACTCAAATAAAGAAAAATATGGAAGCAGTAGCTAGAACTATTGCAGAAATCTATGTTGGTAAAAATACTGCTTGAAGTCCTAAGGGAGAATATTATGATAAAGATAGTTCATCTAACCAGTATGAAAGCAAATTAGCTGATAATGATTTAGAAAATATTGTAGATGCTAATGGAAATGTCAATTTAGAAAAATTCTTTATATGAATGAATACTGATCGTTGATTTAATGGGCGTGATATGACATTAGAACAATTCCCTAGTTATGATGGTATAACCCCAATTTATGCAGCTTATGTAGGTGATGCACAAGGTAATCCAAATAAAAAAAATAATGTTTGAGCAAACAAAACAATTCCATATACATATACCAAGAGATTTGACGCTCATAATAAAAATATTACATCTTTAGATATTTCAGATATTATTGGTTGAACTAACAATAAAGGTGAAGAGATACCAACAGCAACAACAGGTGATGCTGGCAACTTAACTTATAAATTTTTAGTTAAGGGATTAAGTCCTTCTACTATTGAAACTTCTGATGTAATTACTAATAATCAACAAACAAATAGTATTAGTCCAGAAGCAGCTTGACTTGGTACAAGTCAAGCCTTTGAACAATATCTACAATATAAAGATGTATCAGCTAATCATTTTAATGGTATGTTTAAAACTACTAGTATAGATTTTACATTAAGAACTGGTATTGGTGGAGCAGCTTATGCAAGTGGTGGAGATGGATCTTGAAATTTTAGCAAAGAAGGTACTGGTGGTTTTTACTTAGACTCTAATCCATATTTTGGCCTTCAAAAATGATCAATGAGTACTTTAGCTAGTCATGAAGCTATTTGTGGACATGTTTATCAATTTAATTATGCTCATGATCATCCGCCACAATCATATGCACCTAGTTTTAACTCTAATGCATATGCTGAAGGTTGAGGATTATTTAGTGAATGATTAGCTAGTGAAATTGGAATGTATGGTAAACCTGTAGAATTAAAAACAGCTAATGATGATACATTACAATTACCACAATTTGGTGTAGATAGCCAAAATGTTGATGTAACTAAATTTAAAAATAAATATGATTATGCTAATGGAGCTTATTGAATTGAAGATGATAAATCAACTAATGAAACAGAAAAACCAGGAAATAGTCAAAAACTATTTGATGCAACTCAATATTTCGGTTTTTTAAACGAAAGACAATTAAGAGCAATGAGATGTGCTGTTGATGTAGGGATTCATGCTGGTGCAAACACATCATCAATTGGTCAATTTTCAAAGGGTACTGGATGAAGCTTAGCAGAAGCTAGAAGCTATCTACATAGTAATTCAGGTTTAGGGATTGATGATATTAATCGTGAATCAAAACGTTATCTTGAATACTCTGGACAAGCTGTAAGTTACTATAATGGAATAAAAGTATTAGAAAACTTATTTATGTCTGCTTTAGGAAAGTATAAAGAAAAGAATTCAAATAAATCGTTTTTGGATTATAAAAATACATTTAATACAAATGCTAATACAGCTAATTTATTTGATGTTATCTTAAGAAATGGTGATGTTCCGATTGGAGTTTTAAAGGAAGCTGTCACCTACTATATTAACAATAATTATTAATATAATAAATCCACACTTTTTTAAATTTAAATAGGATGTGATTAATAAAAATACTTTAGAGTATAAATACTTACAAAGCTTAAATCATTTAAGTATAAATTAACTATATTTTAAGTGATGGATGTTTTTCCAAAAAATATTATCTTTCTTTTTATCATTAGCTTATTTTTGTTAATGGTTAATAGTTTGCAATTTTTGCTTTTTTATCCTTTTTATATCATATAATTTTATTGAGTATTGGAGGTTGTTAATATGGCAATGACTAAATCTACAAAAGTATTAAACAACCTAACTAAAAATATTTTAAACTATGCAAAAACATATAATGTTAATGCTTTAATTAGAACGATTAAAAAGAATCCAATCAATGTAATCAATGAATGTTTAAATTTAATTGATGATATTCCTGCAATTATTTTTATTCTAGTTTCTGCTACTAAAACAAAATCCAAAATCTTATTATTAGGTTTATCCTTTGACAAAATTGAAGAAGTCTTTAAAACAGCTAAGGCTAATGAGTTAAAAATAATTTTAAAAGGATTATGACCTGATCAAATATTTCAGTTAATGGAAGAACACAAAAATTGGGTTAAAGAAATTTTGTTAAATATTGATAGTGATACTAGGCAAGAAGTTAAGAAAATTAGTAAATATGAAGAAGATGAAGTTGGTCATATCATGAATCCGGAATTTTTAAGTTTAAATAAGGATTGAACTATCAATAAATGTTTAAAAATAATTAAACAAGAACGCACTAATATTGAACAAACTAGTACACTATATATTGTTGATAATAATGAACTATTTGGCGTTATTAAATTACAAGATATTTTCTTTGCTGAAAAATACAATGAAAAAATTGGTAATATTTGTGACCATAACCCTATTTATATTACTCATAAAGGTAGTATTGATGAGGTAATTAAGTTATTTGATAAATATAATATTGATAGTATTGCAGTTTGTGGTAATGATAAGACCATCAAAGGCATTGTCAAGAACAGTGATATTGTTCAAGCAATTCAGGAAGAAACGACTGATGATATTTATAAAATGTATGGGATGTCAGATTTATCTTTTCCTTATTTAAGCGCTCCTATTAAAAATATTATTAAATCAAGAATTTTTTGATTGATTATTTTAATGATTAGTGCAACTATTACTAGTTTTGTTATTGATCGTTTTCAAGTGTTAGGCCAGGATTTGACCAATGGTTTATCTACTGCATTATTAGTACCTATAATCCCAGTTCTAACAGGAACCTCAGGTAATGCAGGCTCCCAATCATCTGCTTCTATCATTCGTGCTCTGTCCATTGGAGATATCACTAGTCGTGAGTATTTTCGAGCTATAAAAAAAGAAGTATTTGTTGGTTTTTTAGTTGGATTAATTTTAGCTATTGTAAACTTTATTAGATTATTAATATATTATTCAATTTTATTTAATGACCACCCAAACGACATTCCAGGGATCAATTGAAATAATATTGAATGGTTTTCGAAAAGGTTAATTATTGCTTGTAGTACATCAGTCACATTATTTATTGCAATTATTTTGTCAAAGTTACTTGGTTCTGCATTACCTATCATTGCAATGAAATTAAAAATAGATCCATCAGTTATGTCAGCACCAATTTTGGCAACTATTTTAGATGTTACTACTACTACTCTTTTATTTGGAATTGGTTTAGGTATAACATTATTATTATAAGTAGGAGATAGATATTACTAAATTTAACAAACAAAAAAAATACCAATTTGATGTGATTGTGGTTGGTGCAGGGCATGCTGGATTGGAGGCAGCATTTGCCTGTGAAAAGCAAGGATTGAATGTAGCACTAATAACTTTAAATAAAGATTCAATTGGACTAATGCCTTGCAATCCAAGCATTGGTGGACCAGCCAAAGGGATTGTAACTAGAGAAATTGATTGCTTAGGCGGTATTCAAGCTCGTGCTACTGATGAATGCCAAATCCAAATGAAATTACTTAACACATCAAAAGGTCCTGGTGTATGAGCATTAAGAGCTCAAGTTGATAAAGTTAAATATCATCAATGATTTGTTAATGCATTAAAAAAGAGCAATATTAATTTAATTATTGGAGAAGTCACAAATTTAATTATAAAAAATAAAAAAGTAGTTGGTGTTGAATTAAACCATCAAGCATCATTGTTATCTTCATATGTAATTTTAACTACTGGTACATATTTAAAAGCAAAAACATACCGTGGTCATGATAGTAAACAGGAAGGCCCAGATAATAGTTTACCAGCTAATTTCTTATCAAATCATTTAGCAAAGCTTGGTTTCAAAATTACTAGATTAAAAACTGGCACCCCTCCCAGAATCAAATCTAATACTATTGATTATTCAACATTTAAAATAGAACCTGGTAGTGATATGAAAATATGTTTTAGTCACTTTGGTAAAAAGTATTTGCCTTTTAAAAAACAAGTACCATGTTATATTGTTCATACAAATGATAAAACTCATAAAATTATTAAGGATAATTTAAAAAAGTCTGCCATGTACTCTGGTTTAATTAAAGGTGTAGGACCTAGATATTGTCCATCAATTGAAGACAAAATAGTTCGCTTTGAAAATAAATTAAGACATCAAATTTTTGTTGAGCCTGAATCACTTTCATTAGATACAAAATATTTAGGAGGATTTTCCACATCTATGCCAGTTGATGTTCAAGAAAAAATGATTAGAAGTTTACCAGGTTTTAAAAATTGTGAAATTGTAAAATATGCATATGCAATAGAATATGATGCAATTGACCCAACACAATTAAAAAAAACATTAGAATCAAAGCTTATTAAAAATTTATACTTTGCCGGTCAAATAAATGGAACCAGTGGTTACGAGGAGGCCGCTGCTCAAGGTATAATTGCTGCTATTAATGTATGTAATGATTTTAAAAAAAAGCCACCTTTAATTTTAAAAAGAAATGAATCATACATTGGAGTAATGATTGATGATATTACTACTAAAGGAATTTTAGATCCATATCGTTTATTAACTTCACGTGCTGAACATCGTTTAAATTTAAGAAATGATAATGCCCAAGAACGTATCCTAAAGTATGGATATGAATGTGGCATGATTTCCAAAGTAAATTATCAACAATATTTAGATGAACAAAAAAAGATTGAAGAGATTATCAATTTGTTAAAAACAAAAACAGTTGGTAAATATAAATCACTTGCTAAAAAAGAAATTAAAACTAACCAAACATTATTCGATTTCTTAAAAAGACCAGAAGTCAATATTAAAGATATTTTAAAACAAATAAATTATGATTATCAAAAACTAGATGATGACTTATTAATGAAGATTAATATTAGGGTAAAATTTGATGGTTATATCAAAAAACAAAATGAGGAAATAGCTAAAGTTAATAATCTAGAAAAATATTCTTTAAATAAGATAAAAGATTATAAACAAATTGAACACCTCTCCTTAGAAGCAATTGATAAACTAAATAGAATCATGCCATTAGATTTAGACCAAGCATCAAGAATTAGTGGCATTAATATGACTGATATTATCACTATTAAATTATATTTAGATAAAAAAATCTCCTCATAAAAGGAGATTATTCCCAAATTGAATTATTAAGTGCAACGCCTTTGATAAAATAGAGGTGGAGCACTTTTTAATTTTGTAAATATATAAAAAAGTGCCCCCTTTAGTACGGAAAGGGAGCAATTATGTTATACACTCAAATAACTCAT
>JAZOSV010000018.1:0-7155 GCA_045657345.1 Mycoplasma sp.
AAGATACCATTATTACTCAGAACTTGAGAAAGAAAACATTCCATATGCAAATAGATATATGACTCCACAAGATGCAATTAAACTACTGTATAATTATTAACAGAAGTGGTATGTCCAAAAAGATGGTCCATTAAACATAAAAATGTCTTTAATTTTAAGTTAAAAATGATCTTCAAAAATGATGCTGTTGCAATTTGACAAGACAATTTTCTTATATTATTATTTTTAATATATTAAGGCCTAAACTATGAAAAAAACTATTAAAAATATAAATAAAAAAAACTTTAAATTTTTAATCCCTACTATTGCTTTGGGAATGGTTTCTTCATTATTGTTTTTACAAGATACTAATGTAATTAATAAACAAACTAATTCATTAAAATTAAATAAAGATTTTAAAAATATTAAATCAACAAATACTAATGATATTGAGTTAAGTGAAAATGAATATTCTTTGAATGAAAACTATTTAGATGGAACAATAATTAATAAGCAATATAAATTTGGAATCTCTAATTCAATAAGTATAAAACAATCAAATAATAATAATTGATGAAGCATGTGATTGAATGACAATAATCCACAAATTTTGTCATTTTCAAAAAAATTTAATTTTGTAGCCAATAGTTTCGATCCTGAGAAATTAACTAAAGATAAAATTGATGAAAATAATGAAACATCAAATTTATTAAATTTTATTATGTATGATAGTGCTAGCAAATCAATAGAAAGTGATATTTTAAAAAATGTAAAATCTAGTTATAAACTTAATGATGTGCAAAATAAATATGGATTTGATATTGATAATATTTCGACATCTACTCCTTTATTTAATGATAAAAAACTTAGTACTGATAATCCGCTAATGTTAGTTACTTCTAAGTTTTATTATGGAGATGATGAAGAATATAAACCTATTCCAGTAGTAATTGATAACAGCATAAAAATAACACAAGTTAAGCAAGAGAATTTTTCTAAATTTGGAATTTATGACCGAACAGATAAAAAAAGTTGATTTTCATCAGGATATTTTGGCTTTAACAAAAATAGAACAATAAGTTACTATGCTCCTACAAAAGAACAAACTGCTGATGATTTTAAATTAGATGAAACAAAATTAAATGCTATTTCTAATGAGGAAAAACAATTGACAGCTCAAGAATTTTTTAATTTATATCGTAGTGACTTTTCTTCATTATTACAATTAAATATCAATAATGCTTTGCCAGGAACTTCTAAAGGAAAAATGATTGCATCTATTGATAATACAAATGGACAAATTGTTTTTAAATTTAAGCCTTCTTTTTTCTACAAAATAGAAAATGATGTAAATGGTAATCCTATTCAAAAAGGCTTAGAAGAAAATAATAATATTGAATATACAGTTGGAAGTATTAGTGGATTTTACACAAACACTTCAAGAAAGCAAGTTAGCAAAGATTTTGAAAGTGGAGAAATAGGGAGCAACAACACCCCTAGTGAAGTACAAAAAAATGATATTAAAAAATATATTTACCAATATAGAAATGAATTTTGAAGTCAATCGGCATCTGCAACTTCACAATCTGAACAAGATGTTAATTCTTTTTTTGAAATTATTGGCAATTTACAACCGGATAATACTAATAATAAATTAACTTTTACTATAAGACCAAAATTCAAACTAGTTAATGGTGAAAAAGTTGAAAATAACGATAATGCTTTAGATGTATCCATCTCATTGATAAATTTTGTTAAAAAAGAAGATACATCCTTTGTTGCGCTAGAAACACCAAAAAAAGAAATTTATCCTTCAGAACTTCAAGAATACTTTAATTCTTCTATATCAGATAAAGAACAACTAAAATTAAAATTAAAAGAATTTGTTGAAATAAAAGGTTTTTTAGAAGATGTAGAAAAAGTTCAAATAGATAAAATTGTTGTTGAAGAACATTCAAATTTACAAGGGACAGCAAAAATTAAAATTTGAGCTTCTAATTTTAGAGAAAATGATATTATTGTGTCAACATCAACTAAATTTGGACCATATGAACTAACTAACTTATTAAAAATTAATCAAACAATTATTAAAAATGAATTAAGTTATACTCCTGACATTCAAGGACAATATACAGTTGAGAAATTTATTTATGAACTAGCTAATAATCTAACATTGTCAAACAAATTTTTAAAAGATCTAGAAAGTGAGCAATATCAAATAATTGTTGAAAAACCTAAAAATGCAACAATAACAATAGAAAAAAGCACTAATGATGTTTGATACTCTAATAAAGATAAAACATTAAACCTTGTTATTAAGCTTTCTAAATATGCTAATGAAAATGGAGATATTGTTCCTGGATTACAAGAAGGTTGACCATTAAAAATAACATTACCTAACGCTATTGTTCCAATTGCCCCTACTAAAATAGAAGGTAATATAGTATTTGATAATCCTGAAAATTACTTAGTATCAGATGTTGATGATAATATGCTAAAAGAAGTAGTTTGAAAAAACTTAACTCCTAAATTTAATAGCAATGATGAACTAAAAGATATTAGTAAATTCCCTACAAATTTAGATGGTTCAGTTATTTCAGCTAATAAAAATATAGTTATCCAAAAAGTCAATAAAGATATTTTAAATGGAACAATTAGCTTTGAATATGGTCTAAATTTATACTATGATGAAATAAATTTAAATACAAAAACTAATGTTGCTTTTTCTGCTATTCAACTGAGTGGATTTAAAAAGCCAGACATTACAAAATATAATGATGATAATAAGACTATAGATATCTCAAATCAAATTACAACATTAAATAATATGTATGCTAATGATTTTAAAGATAATAATGATTTATATAATCAAGAATTAATCAATAAAATAAAACAACATATTCAACTGTCTGGAAACACAACTAATACAAACATTACATATCAATTTTCAGATAACAATGTAGAAGATAATTATTACAAAGGTAATTTAAAAATAAGAGTTTCAATTAATAATGCATGAGTTTATGATGAAACTGCTGCAGATAGTGGTTTTATTAGAAATAAGAATATAGATTTAGGTGAATTTACAATTACTGGTTTTAAAAAATATCTAAATACATCATTCAATGACAATTTAGAAAAAGAAGCAACCGGTGAATATAAAATAAATATTAAGACTTTAAAGCAAGATAATGATACTACTGCTAATAAAATAGATTGATCATCTGATAATTTGCAAGACTTAATTTTTGAAAATAGGAAAACTATTTTTCAAGATTTACCAATTAATATTTCTAAAAAAGAAGATATTATTATTACTGAACCACAATATAAGGTTGATGGGGCCGATTTAAATAATCCATACATCATTTTAAATATAAAATTCAAAAAAGCTATATCTAACTCGGCGCTTATTGGCGAAACTACACTTGGTAGTTTAAAGATATATGGTTTTAGAAAAAGTCAGGCAACAATCATTACACCAAATAATAATTTAAAAATAGGTAACTCTCAAATATTAGCGCAAGAGATAACTAATGATAATTTTAATGATAATATAAATGTTCAAAGTCTATCAGATTTTGGGAAAATTGATAATGCTCCAGAAAATTGAAATCCTAACAACTCTATTCAAGCAGAAATTACTGCTAATAGTTATAATAATAAAACTGGAACCATAGTAGCAAAATTAGTTTTTAAAAATATTTACATCAAGGACCAAGAAGGAAGATTCCCACTAGGTGATTCACAACCTATTGAATTTACTATTAGTGGATTTAAGCCTGTAGTATCAACAGCTTTAAAATCAACTGTTAATAATGAACCTATTAAAATTAATATAAAGGATTTTTCTCAAACACTAGCTACTGATGTTAATCTTGCTGATTTAAAACAAAAAATTATTGAAAATATTAACAACATTTTAGTTGCAGAAAATTCTTATTATAAATTAGGTGTTGAAAATTTAACATTTACTTCTGCTGATTTTGTAGCTATTAATTATGATAAAAATGATGGTGGTCGTGGTTCAATTACATTCAATAATACCTTTAAAGTTAATAATTATATTGACAATGATGATAAATGTACTTGAAAAAATGGAAATGATTTTGTCATTCCAGGACAATTAATAATAACAGGATTTAAAGCGAATGAACCAACTGAAATTAATGAAAATAAAATCAGTAATGGAATTGAGATTCAATCAGAGCAACTAAAAAACAATATAGCTCAAAATATGAGTGATACAAATTTATTTAATAATATAAAAGATGCTATTATAAATCAAATTTTTGTAGAATATTTTCAAACTCCTGTCCAAAAACCCGGTTTACTTAACAATCCATCTAACAGTCCTATCGAAAAAAATGATTTAGATATTCAATTGGTTGACAATTCTTGAAATAATAAAGACGGTTCAATTAAAATAAAAATGATTCTAAAAAAAGTAATAAACTCAGAAGGAATTGAAGTTACTGATAATAATATTCCTTTTATGAAAGAAATTACCATAAAGGGCTTTAAAAAGGTAGAAGAAACATCTATCATATCAAATTTAAACTCTAATGAAATGGGAGATGCTTTTAAGAACACAAAATATAACACATACCCACAATCAATTGTAGAAAATAAAGATTTAGTTAATTCTTTAAAGGTAAATATTGAGGATTGATTAGATAAAGAGAATAATATTTTCAAAATATTAGAAAATAATGACAATATCAAACAAAATGAACTATACATTAAAGATATTAATAGTATTCCTAATGATTTATATGTAATAGATCAAAACTCTTTTACCTATTCTAATAAAAATGGAACTGTTAACTTTGACATCAATATTAACCAAAAATACACTTATACTGGTGAGTCATTACTTTACAATAATCTACCAGTAAAACAAAATATTGCTTTAAAAATAGGTATTGCAATTCCAAAACAAACAATTATTAAAGACAAAATCAATATAAAAGAAAATGAGCAACTATCGAAATTTTGACCTAATCAAATTTCAGACATTAAAACACCTATTATCAAAATTTTAGAAGAACAAAGAAAAAATGACCCTGAAGGTTTTATTAAGAATAATTTATTATTCCAAAATTTACCTCAAGAATGAGCAAATGAAAATTTTAATTTATCAGATCATATTGATATTAATAAAATTAAATCAAATGATGATGATGGATTTGTCTCAATTTCTGTTTCTATTAAGGACGCACCATTCTTTATTAGTGATAATAATGATAATAAATTTGAAAAAACATTCTCTTCAACAAAAGATAAATGAAATGAAATATTATTAACCGGTTTTCCTAATAAAGGAGCTTTCCCAACTATCCCTGTTGCCCTTGGTTCAGCAGCTTTATTAGTTTTTATAATTATTTTAATTTTAGCTATCTACTATCTTCATAAAAGAAGAAAATACAAAACTGTTACAATCGCTAATGAAAATGAAATAAAATAATTATTTATAATTTTAAAACAATACTATAATACATAAACATAATGTGTTATTTAATTGTTAATTAAAATAACTTGCTTTAATCAATATGCTACTAACATACAACTAGAAAAAAATTAAAGATATAGCAAGATTTACTCACATTGTATTATTACTAAATATCCATATCAATATTTTTATAGAATAATGAAAGAATTATCGCATTAATTTATTTTGAATTTAATGAATAGATAATGATATGTTAAATTTATTTAAAAGAAAAATACACATTATTATTCCAGCAGGCGGGAATGGTTCAAGGTTTAAAAATTCAAAGTTTAAGGAATTAAAACCATTCATTAAAATTAATGGTAAAACAATATTTGAACATATAATTTTAAATGTTGTTTCTATATATATTCAAATTCTAAACTAAAACATTTTATTAGAACAATAACAAGATATAGACCATTATTCTTTGTTCTGATAAAATAGTTTGTTTTGATAATAATTCAGTAAATTTTTTTAAGGAATATATTAATAGTAAGGCAAAATATTATACTTTACCATTATATGTAGACGAGATTAAACTAACTAATTTAAAACAAGTTCTTATATTACATATATAGGGAGGTTAGAAAATAAACAAAAAAAACATAAAAATGTTAGATGAAATATCTAAACATTTAGATAAAAAAATTAATATTGTTGCTAAATACAATGAAGACGATAGAATATTATATCCTAACCTTAATTTCTTAGGATATAGAACACAACAACAAATTTATAATGAGATATTCCCTATAACTAATTTATTAATATTAACGTCAAATAATGAAGGATTACCGTTTGCTTGTCTAGAGGCATTAAGTCATGGCATACCTATAGCTATACGAGATACATACATGACAGCTAAATGGTTGGTTAATAATGGTAATAATGGATTTCTTTTCAATAAAAATGAAACGCCGATGCAAATTGCTGATAAATTAAGAAAATATAATATTAATCAATTTGTTCGAGATAAGATAATTAATTTTGTAGAAACCAATTTTAGTGAATCTAACTTTGTTAAATTATGAAGTGAATTATTAGGTATTAAATAATAAATTATTTTCAAATACATATTAATGATCATCAATTAAAACTTGGAGAATAAGTTTTAATAAGAGGAAATGTACCATTTACTATTAAAGGTAATGTTAAGATTGCTATTAGTTATATTAGGAGGTATTGTATTAAGATTTGGGGAAACTCCAAAATAAAAAAGTAAAATTTTATTAAGGAGTTTTTTATTATGGCAAATAAAGATTTTGATGCTAATAAATATTTAGAATTAGCAAAATCATTAAAATTAGATTCAATGGATGATATTAATGATTTATTTAAAAATTTATCAAAGGCAATCATTGAAAATTCATTAAATGCAGAAATAGATGAACATCTTGGTTATGATAGGTGAGATCAAACATCAAGGTTAAAATCTAATAATTATCGTAAAGGTTATTCAAATAAAAAAGTTAAATCATCATTTGGCGAATTTGATATTAAAATACCACGTGATGAAGAAACATTATTTGAACCTCAACTTATTAAAAAGTATCAAACTGATATTTCACATTTTGATGATAAAGTTATTTCTCTTTATTCAAAAGGATTAAGTACAAGGGAAATCGAAAATTACATTAAAGAACTATATAATGTTGAACTCAGTAAAGACACTATTACTAGAA
>JAZOSV010000019.1:0-11966 GCA_045657345.1 Mycoplasma sp.
GAAAGATACCATTATTACTCAGAACTTGAGAAAGAAAACATTCCATATGCAAATAGATATATGACTCCACAAGATGCAATTAAACTACTGTATAATTATTAACAGAAGTGGTATGTCCAAAAAGATGGTCCATTAAACACAATAAAATATATTTTAAATAATCTTATAGTGCTTAATATATAATAATAAAAGGTTTGTAATTATTTTGTAATATTCCATTATTACTTTTATAAATAAATAATAGAGGGGTCTCAATGAAGAAAGCGATAAAACAAAAGTTATTAAATCTAGTAACATTCAATCCAAATGATTATTGTATTAAATCTAGTATTTCTCCAAGGCATATGGATATTTTAAAATATGTTAGACGAAATGCTTTTGAAAGCTTTATTAATGGCGAAACAGATGTCTTAGAAATATCAGCAGCATCTGGAATTGCTGTCTTTGAAGATCAATTGAAAAAGACTAAAAATATTCAAGAATTTGTTCAAGTAGTTAATGCAAATGGTTTTTCTATATCTGAAAATAGAATTAAGGAATTAACTAATAATTTTGATTTGAATAAGAAAAAATCCATTAGTTACTATACTGATCAAATGCGTTCATTTAAAAAGCAATTTATTTCATTAAACAGAATTGCAAATAATTATTTTAATGATACAACCATTTGACCATTATATTTATGTTTTAGATTTATTAAGGGTAAAATCGGGAATAATATTGCTATAAAAGCTCCATTAATAATTTATAAAATAACTATTATTGAAGAAGGTTCTAAACTTTATCTTAAAAAATTGGCTGATGAAAAGATTGTTAATGAGAAGATTCAAGTAGTTATGAATAAAGAATATCCTTCAACAACAAAAACAGCTGAGGAATTATTAAATAGTTTAAATTTTGATGAGTATATATCAAGATTTGAAAAAATGATTGGTTACAAAATTAAGTTAAGTCAATCTGACTTTGAATCCTTTGTACATGAAGATGTTAAAACTATTCTAGAAAAATATAATAAACTTGAAGTTGAAAATAGCGCACTTATTGGAATTTTTGAGCCAGGTGGTGGAGCTTTAAAAGAAGATTTGAAAAAAATTATTGAATTAGATGTTGATCCTTTTGAAAACCAAATTGAGAGTAATTTTAAGCCAAATACATTTTTTGAAGAAAAAATTATTAAAGATCCTTGTTCAATTTTTGAAATTGGCAAGCCATTGAATATTTATCAAAAATATGCTGTTGCATCTTCATTATCTCAGTCTACATTAATTTATGGTCCACCAGGAACAGGTAAGTCAGAAGTTATTTCTAATATTATTGCAAATGCTTTAATTAAAGGTAAATCAACACTAATGGTTTCAGAAAAGAAGGCAGCACTTGATGTTTTAACAGAAAGAATGAATTCATTATCACAATTTACATTGTATCTATTTGATTCTCAATTAAAAGATGATTTTTATAAAAAAATAGATAATTTAAACTCATTGTTAGGTACACAGTGATATCGTGAACCATCTAAGTATTCAAAGTCATCAACATTTGAACCATTAAAATTCAATAAAGATGAATTAATGTTTATGAAAAATTATGAAGATTGATATAGTGAAGTTCATTATTTATTGAAAAAACATTGAAATATCGAAGATTTTAATGATGGAATCTACAAAATGGATTACATTGATTATCAAAATCTGAAAAATGAATTAGGTGAGCAGTTATGCAATGAATGATTAACTGAAATTAATATTGAAGGCGTTGGGATAACAACACTTTTAGAAGCTTTTAAAAAGATTTATGTTAATAGTGGGTATTTTTTCTCTAGCATTGAAGTATTCTTTAGTGAATATTTAAAATTTAAGAAATTTATTAAAAAGTTTAATTTATTAGAAAGAAACACGTCTGATGAATTAAATAAATATTTAAAGCATATTGTAAATAAGATTAACTTAAATACTTCATTAGTTGAAAAGTTTTTATTAGGTGGTAGTAAACTTCATAATTTATTTGAACAATATTTTGAATTTATAGGCAACAGAACTAAAGAATTAGATGAATTTTTAGCTAAGTCTTACAAAGAAAAAAAACACTTTTTTACATTAATTAAATCTTATTTGGACTTTAGAGTTAATGTATTAGAAAAAAATATGGAGTTATTAGAAATTCCTACATCTCAATTACTTTCTAATATTAAAATTTGTGAAAATTTTATTACTAAATACAAAAAATTGATATCTGCTGATGATTGATTAACATTTTTAAACAATAATCAAAATAAGTTAGAAAAGTTTATGAGTATGTATAATAGTGCTAATGATCAAGATCGAGAAGTTATCTTTGCTGAATTTACTATCAATGGTAGCATAATTACTAATATTGAAAAATCAACTTTAAATATTAAACAAATTAAACTTGTTTCTAAAGATGCTAACATTATTATTTCAATGATTAATGATTATTTAAAAAATATTAATGTTTTAAAATATGATTTTATTGAAGATTTAATTAAGTATAAAGATTTATTTAAATACAATGTTGAATTTTTACAAAAATTAAGGACATTAGAAGTAATGTTCTCATCAACTAATCAAGAAATTATTAAAGAGTGAAATTGAATTTCATTACCATTTGTTAAGTATTTGTATATAAATCCTATATTAATTTTTGATTTAGATAAAATTTCACCAGTAATGCAAGCTATCTCTTCACCTATTACAGATAATCAATTTAAAAAATTAAAGGTAATTTCAATGTGAAATGAGATTACAAAGGATAATCAAATTTTTTATGAATTAAAAGGAATACACTTACAAGATGTTATTATGCAAATGAGAAAAGAATCTACACGCTCTTGCACAATTATTGAGGAATTAATTTTCAAAAAGTATGTTAATAATTTAAGAAATTATTTAACTAGATTATCAAGAGATGAAAAGGATGAAATTGCAAATGTTTTACGTTTAGCTTCTAGCGGTTCAAAACCACCAATTGCTCAGTTTGTTAAAAGATATTACAAGGCCTTAAAGCAATTATTCCCAATTTGGGTTGCAAGGCCAGATAATGTAGCAGATATGATTCCATTAGTTGAAAATGAATTTTACTATGGTATTTTTGATGAAGCTAGTCAAATTTCAATTGAGAGAGCTTATCCATTAGTTTATCGTTGTAACATCAAGGTAGTATCAGGAGATGATAAGCAATTAAAACCAACTTCATTTTTTATTAGTAAAATTCAATCACAAGATTTTGAAATTGATGATTTTGATGCTGTAGAGTCATTATTGGAAAGAGCTAAAGTTTCTTGATGAAATGAATATCATTTAAGAAACCATTACCGTTCTGATTCAAAAGAATTAATTGAGTTTTCAAACAAATTTATTTATAAAAATTCATTAGAAATTGCAACTAGATCGAATGTTCATGAAAGTGGTATAGAAGTAGTGAATGTTAATGGTTTATGAGACCAAGTAAATAAACAAGAGGCAGAAAAAGTTATTTCATTGTTAATAGATAACTATGAAAAATATAACAAAATTTTAATCATTACTTTTAACTCGAAACAATCACAGCTAATTGAAAATTTATTATTTGAAAGACGTAGCAAGATTCCTACTAAATTAGCTGATAAATTAGATTCAAATAATATCATTATTACTAACCTAGAAAATGTTCAAGGTAATGAAGGTGATTTAGTTATCTTATCTGTCTCATATGGCAAAAATGCAGATGGAGTTATTAGATCTAATTTTGGGCCACTAATCTTATCAGGTGGTTCAAATCGCCTAAATGTTGCAATTACTAGAGCTAGAAAGAAAATGATTGTTGTTAAATCACTATATGGAAGTCAAATAAGAGTAAATCAATTGAATCCTAATGCAGTTATTTTCAAAAAATTTATTGAATATATTGATGCTGTTAATGAAAATAAATCAATTGATACTATTAATGTAGATATTATTGAAAATGATAAAATTGCATCAGATTCAAAAACAGATATCGAAATTGCCAATACTGAGAATAATGATGATGTTAGTGAATACAATCCTAATGTTGATATTGATATTACATTCTCAAGTGAAATTGTGAAAGAAATATATAGTGAATTAATTAAGGTTTTAAACCAAAAATACAAGATAGTAAGTGATTATAAGGTTGGATCAAAAAATATTGATTTAGTTATCTTTAATAAAGAAACTGATACCTTAGTTAAGGCCATTTTAGTTGAAAAATGAAAAACACATCGAACTATAAAAGAAATGGTTGAGGATATTGATCGACAATATTTCTTGGAAGATCGTGGATATAGCACATTTAGAGTTAAAGAATTTGAATGATGTATAGATAAACAAAAAATTATTTCAAAACTAAAAGATTCAATTTTGAATACAAAATCATCTATCTCAATTGATTATGTATTATGACAGATAGATAAATAGTAATGATAAACATTATTTTATTTGAACCTGAAATTCCTGAAAATACTGGTAATATAGCAAGAACATGTGTAGCTTTTAATGCTAAGCTTCATTTAATTAAACCATATGGCTTTTTTCTAACATCTAAAAAGTTAAAACGTAGTGGGGTTAATTATTGAGAACATCTTAAAATGTTTGAATATGATTCATTTGATGATTTTTTACAACAAAATCAAAATCCAAAAATTTATATGTTTACACGTTATGGTAAAAAAAGTCCTAATGAATTCAATTTTAAACATGAGCAAGAAATATTTTTGATGTTTGGCAAAGAAAGTAGTGGTATAGATAAAACTATTCTTAAAAATAACTTAGATTATCTAGTAAGAATTCCAATGTCTAATCATATTAGAAGTATGAATTTATCAAATGTAGTTGCAATATCTATTTATGAAGTAGCTAAACAATTGAATTTCCTAGATTTATTCTCAAGTGAACCTTTTAAGAAATTATAATTGTTGACCAACTACAAAAATAAAATTACCATTCATTAATTCTGACACTTTTCTAATTTGTTTTGATGGTAATTGGATTTGATCTAAGAAGATATTAAAATCCTTGGTAGCAACCTCTAAGCCTTTTTTTGAAATACTTACAATTGTTCCAGGCTTCTCTGTTGATTTATTTTGAGAAATTAAACAAGAATAAACTTTAATTAAAGTATTTTTGAATTTTATTTTTGCTACTGGACTATCATTCAAACCTCTAATTAGGTTGTATATAGATAATGAGCTATTATTAAAATTAATAATTGTATCTTCCTTCTTAATATTTAGACCAAATGTTACTTTATTCTCATCTTGTGGAATGCTTTTAACATTATCGCTAACTAATATTTTGAAATCATCAATTAAAAATGATTTTATAAGATCACATAATTTGGTGTATAAAATTTGATAGGTATCATCATCATTTATTTTTATTTTATATTGCTTAATAACATTACCAGCATCCATTTTTTTAACCATGTACATTAAACTAATTCCTGTTTCCTTTTCACCATTAATAATAGCTCAATGGATTGGAGCTCCCCCTCTTAACTTAGGTAATAACGAGGCATGCAAATTAACACATCCATATTTAGGGATATTTAAAATATTTTCTTTCACAAATTGTCCGTAAGCACAAGTAATAATAATATCTGGATTTAATTGTTTAATTATTTCAAAGTCATCATTAATATCCTCTGGTTGATAACAATTAATATTTTTTTCTAATGCAAACTGTTTGACTGGTGATAAGACAACATTGCCTTTTCGATCAAAATGATTATCTGGCTGGCAAAAAATAGCTAAGACATTAACATTAGGGATTTTACAAAGTTCAGCCAATGTTACTTTAGCAATTAATGGAGTTCCTAGAAAGATAACATTATATTTTTTATTATTAGACATAATTTACTGTTTCTTATTCTTCTTTTGTTTTTCCCTTTTTTCTTTTTTAGCCTTTTTAGATGCATTTATTTTTTCTTGCTTAATTCTTTGTTTTTCTTCCTTATCTTTTAGTGGTTTAATTCATTTTATTTCTTCATCATAATTAATGTTGTCATGATAACTAATTTTTCTAATTGTTTGCTTTTTCGAAACTTTTTCATAAATAATTTCAGCTTCAATCATTCTTTCTTTATCTAATTTATTTGTTTTTGTATCTTTAGTAGTGAAAACTAAAATTCAAAGTTCAGGTGGTTTTTGTTTTCTCTCTTTTCTTTTTAGTTTTTTATATTCTTCTGGATTTTCTACTTTTAATTTCTTTAGTTGCTCTTTTTTTAACTTTTGTTCATTTTTATATTTTTCTTTAAATTCTTTTGATTCCTTCTTAAGTTCCTCAGAAGTTTTTCTCTTAACAGCAAATAAATTAACAATTTCTTTACCATATTCATTTTTTTCTTTCAAGTATTTTTTAACTGTTTGTCACGCTTCATTTTCAGAACTTGTTTTTTTATTTTTAATTGGAGTTGGTTCATTTTGTTGTTTTTTCTTTTTTTTTCATCATCAAAAAATTCCCACAGGAATGATGATAAGGATTATTAACATTGGTAAAAATTTATTTGAATCAGCCATATAAAGTTATTTTCACTTGTCTTTTTTTTATGGATTTATTATATACTAGTGAATTAATTTAGTATAATTAATAGTAAAAATATATGGCAAAGATTTTTAAGAAAAAATGAGTTAAATATGGTTTAGGAGCAATTTTACCAACAGCTGCATTATTTTTGACATATCCATACTATCTAGTAAATCAAAATCAATCATCTCCAAAAAGCATAGATATTGATAATTTTGCTGGAAATACAAGCTTGAAAACAGCAAATAATTCAAAAGCAATAAATCTCCAAACCACTCTACCAATCAAAGATATTAAAGTTAATGAAACTAATAAACTTTCATCAGAGAGTGCAAAAGTTTTTGGTGGCTTGAATGTTTATTTTCAACAAAATAACCAACCATTTCCACTTTTTAGTGTTAATGGTTCAACTTTAACTCTTAATAAAACTAATTATGATGGTGTTCCAGAAGAACAAAAACCAAATTATGCTAACTTAGCTAATAGATTATGAACTGGGGACTTGCATGCTTATGATAATAGTAGTTTTCAAAATTTTTTTAATAACTCATTTAATAACAATTATATTGATCAAATTGATGCTCCACAAAATACTTCTTTTAGGGAATATAGCAATATATTATCAATCGAGAAATATAACAATGGAGTACCAACAACTGATAAAATACCACTTGTTATTAAAAAATTAGATTCTAAAGGTGCTGCTGTAACGGTTGACAATGCTTCTAATAAAGATTATGTCATTACTAAGGGATCTCCACTTATTTTAGGTTTAACAAATGGATATGCTATCAAATCTATAAATAATAGTTCTATTTTTGAGGAACAAAATTTATATAGTAGACCACTTTTCTCTTTTGCAGATAAAGATTTTGTTGATAGAGAAAAAATATTATATTCTGGGACAAATACATCTAGTGGCCTAGTGGGAGTTCAATCATCATTATTTTTAATTTATGATTTAGATGACAAAGGTGAATTAAGAAATTATTATGTAAAAAAAGATGCTAGTGCAAATGAAGGTGAAACAAGTTTTGATGAAGGTAATTTTACATTGCCAAACAAATCTCAACTATCACCATCTGAAATTATTCAAAATATTGATAAATATAAACAATATTTTACTTTAAATTGCAGTTATACATTACCTTCAACATTAAATTCTAATATTTCTTTACAGGCTAATAATGAAGAAGGAAAAATAACTATGACTATTCCTTCAGCACCAGGAATTAAATATGTAAAAAGAGCTATTTATATTCAAGATAGTGATGGATTTTTGCATCCACTTGTTGGGGAAAACATTGCCATGAAATTAATTAGTACAAAAGAAACATCAATAGAAATATCAGGTTTTAGATCAGGCATTAATAATACAGAAAAAAATGTAAAAACGCTTTCTGTAAAATCTGATCAAAACATTAGTAGATATTCAGTGTCTGAATTCTTAAAACTAGCTAATTGAAAAGAATTAATTAGAAATTTTATTTTTGAAAAAAAAGAAGAAATTTTTTCAATTTTACCAAGCGATTTTACTAAAGATGATATTAATTTGGATTCTATATCTTTAGTTGATGGTAATGATGTTACAAAAGGCACACTATCATTTAAAATTAAGAATTACTATAAAGAAAATGTTCCAGTGCTTAATGAATTACTTACTGTTGAATTATCATTAATTGATTTTAGTAAAGGTTCAACAATTTTAAAAAGTAAAAATATATCATTAGATAACTTTAATGATTATTATGCACAAGCGAGTATTTTACTTTCAGCACAAGCGCAAGACATTCCTAAAGTTTTTGATCAACAATATGTTATTGGTAATGACCAACCAGATACTTTGTCTAGTGACCAATTAAGAGAAAACTTTTTAAATCAAATTTTAGAAAAATGTTTAGGTGGCAATACTGATGGACTTACCTCAGAAGATATTGGAACTATAAAAGTAAAATACTTTGATAATAAGAAGGGGGAAATTGCTATTTCAGGCATTTACTTAAAAAGGTTATATGACACTAGCATCCAAGCAGGTATTATTACTAATCCAAACAAATGACTATTTGATGATGCAAAAAACAACCCAATTATTGTAAGTGGTTTTAAACCAATGGATCAAAATGCTTTTACACTTAAAAATGAAGTTGAAATTCCTGATGTTACAAGTGGAAAAACTTCGTCTTATGATAAAAAAAGATTATTAGATTTATTAAATGATCAAAAAAATTTAATATATGAAGGTACTCTTCCAAATAGCTACAATTTTGATTATGATAAAAACTATCAAATTGGCCAATTAACTGATCTTAATATTCAATCTACTGATCCCATTGAAGGAACTATTACTATTAATAAAATAAAAGTAAAGAATTTGCTTGTCAATAGCACAATTAGTAGTGATCAAGTTGTTTTTGTTAATGAACATACATTTGATGATGTTTCAATTAAGTTAAGTGGATTTTATGCTGAAAATCAAAATACTATTTTTAAAATTGATGGTGATTGAACAGAATACCTTCCATCAGATATATACTATAATGAGGAAACTCGAAAGAAATTTTTAAAAGAGTACTTTGAAAAAAATGTTGAATATCCTGGGTCAGCAAGTGCTAATGACTTATCAATTGAAGACTATGTAGATGTAGATAATGCAAAAGGTAAAATAAAAGTTAAGTTAAAATTAGAAAATGGTTTGATTGCTGGTAAACCAGGTGTTGTTGAGAAGGAAGTAACTATTAATAACTTCAAGACACAAGGCCCAACAGAATGAATTAATCACAATATACCACTAGAAGTTGAAGAAAAATATGATATTTATAATTTTAATAATAGAAATATTAAAGAGTTAATTCTCAAAAATAGTACTAAATATATTGAAAATCCTCCACCTGATCTTACAATATCTGATATAGAATTACAAAGAGTTTACTACGACGAAGAAGAACATAAAGAAAAACATTCCAAAATTGATTATGTTAATAAAAAAATAATTTTTAAGCCGCAAATTAAAAGATGGTTTAATTCCAAAGGTATGCCAAATTGATATGATGATGCAACTAAAAAAAATGTAAAAAAATCAAAATATGAGTATGAAATTACAAATTTTTTTGTGAATCAAAGTACAGAGGAAAACTACCATTATGAATATAATGTTAATTTACCAAATGAAACTATTAATAAAGATTTTTTTATAGATCCAAATGTTGATGCACTAAAAACAATAGTAACTACAAGTTTGAATGCAGAAGCTACAAAAGGACTAAGTCTTCCGACAATTGAGAATTCTGATTTTGATCTTTCACTTGAAAATGTTGTTAATGATGAATCAAAGGATTATTTATTTGGTTCAGGTCAAATAAATCTAAAAATTACTTTAAAAAAATATTATACAAAGGAAGGGAAAATATCGACAGATAATGACCCACCTATTGCACTTTTTGTTAAAGTCAAGGGATGAAAAGTATATAATACTGCCTTTTTAAACACTTCGTTTGATTGAGGAAATGGTATTAAATCATCAGATATGAATGATGATTTTATTAAAGATTTAATTTGAAAAAATAGAACAAATATTTTATTTGATTATTTATTTGATGATAATGAAACTAAATTTAAAGATAATTTAGTTGTAACTATTTATGAACCACAACAGGTTGAAAATAAAGTTTTCTTTAAAGTCAATGTTCAAGTTAAGGAATATTTTGCTAATGGTGAATATAAAAATGATGCTAATTTACAAAAGGAAATTACTGTTAATGGTTTTACACCATCATCATTAAAAACAGAATTTGCCGATAATATATCAATTCCAGCTAATTTAAAAATTCTACCATCTTATTTGGAAAAAAATTGAAAATCACAATTAGAATTTAGATTATTAATTTTAAACAAGGTTTTATTACCATATAAAGTAGGTATTGTTAGCAATGATATTAAATCAATTACTTTTGAATCTATCAATGATAAAGAAGGTACCATTAAAGTTAAGCAAATTGTAATTTCAGCTTATGATGGTAATAGTAATAATAAAGTTGAAATTACCCATGATTTTACTAACTTAACTATTACAGAATTAGATAAAAGTATCCCAACTGAGTTAATAGCTAATGAATTAGAAAATAATTCAGTTTATAGGAATTTATTCTACATTAATGCTCAAAACTTAAAGACTATTGTTAAAGATAATTATTCAAAACTATTTAATCAATTGCCTAATGGTAAGGATTCGATTGAAAAAGTAGAACTTAAAAATCCTGAATTGACATCAGATAATTTTTTGAATGGTGAGGTTTATATTAAGATAACTTTAAATTCTTGAATTGGTGATGATGGACAAATCAAAACAATGGAAGAAAACGGCCCAAAAGTTTATGGTGAAAGTGAAAATATTAAACTTTTTAATTTCGATACTCCTAAACCAACACAAGTTCCAAATGTTATTAATTTTAATATTTCTACATTAGATGTAGGGCAAGTCAAACCTAATATAACAATTTTTGATAAATCAGTAATTGATAATAATTGACGTTGAATTCAGCTTCGATTTGCAGATATTTTAAATCAATCATATAAATCAGACATAACTAAGTGAACTAGTGTAATTCCAATTTATAACAAAAATACTAAAGAATATGAATTAGTACCTAACAATGTTTCAAAAGATGAAAATGCTACTTGAAATTTCATATCAACAGAACAAGAACAAAATTCACTTAAGAATGCTTTATCATTGGCAGCAAGTCAAGCAATAAATAAACCAAATCAATATAATAATGGCTCATTAGGTAAAATTCAAGTGAAAGTTAAATTACTAAAAGGTTTTAAGAAAGATCAAAATAATAATATTGTATATGGTGATTTATCTGATTCACAAGGAACTATTTTAATAAATATTTCTGGATTTAAATCAACTGATAATGCAAATCTTGATAATAGTAATTCCAATGTAATTTTATGAGCATCAATAGGTAGTACAATTGCTGCATTAACTTTAATAATTGCTTTGATTATTATTTTAGTTGTTGTTAAGAAAAATAAACATAAAGAGAACTAAATCTTTAATTTATTAAAAGTTTTTAAAATACATTCATTAATGATTTTGATCTCATTATTATTAAAACTATAGCTAGCAAAAGGCATTTGTTTATTTTCTTTTTCATTCAAAATAATGCCATAATTATTTTTATTTAGTTTATAAGCATTATTATTATTTAAGATACGCATAGACACTTCTTTGCTAGTTTTAAATAAAATAACATTTTGATATTCAATTCTATCATATGATTCAAATACTGATGAGTTATCAATACAAATTAAAGTAATTCCACAAATGGAAGCAATAGGAGCTAATCTTTTAATAATTTGCAAATTCAGACAAGAAAATATTGTCAAAAAATGGCAAATATTTAATAGTTTATGCATGATCAACAA
>JAZOSV010000020.1:0-7398 GCA_045657345.1 Mycoplasma sp.
GTTTAAAATACATAATGTCCTCTCAAAAGTAGTGTTTTTGAAGTGGACTAAAATCCCCTAAGGTCCTTTTGGGGGATTTTTTCGTCTACCCCACAGATACATTATATAGGGGTGTCCAAAAAGATGGGTATAAAAACAAAAATATATTTTATTGATTATGTCAAAAATAGATATTATATAATAAGTTATATTTATGGGCATTTTATCAATAATACTTATTGTAGTTCTTAGCATTATATTTTTTGGCACACTTTTTGTTGGGCCAAAATTAACACGTTTATTTTTAGATAAACGTTTTACAATCTCATTTGGAATCATTATATTGGTTGCCTTTATTGTAGGAAAATATATATGGTATATTTTAGATTTTATAAATTATAAAAATAATGGCATTTTAAATAACACTTTAGCAGCTAATGTTGATATGGACCCTAAGATTATCTGGTCATTATTATATTCTAATCTTTTGTTGTTGAATGCTAGTGATCTTTTTATGCTAATAATTAGCTTATGTCTAATTTTTTGTAACTCTAATGCAATTAGCAAGGTTTTTAGTACAATTACTATTACAAGTGTTATTCCTATTGCTATCTTAACATTACTAAATGATTATGATGCAGATACATCATTTATTAAAAATATAGATGTGTGAAGATATCTATTAATTGGCAATGGAATTACCCGTTTACACTTCATTTCTTATTGTTTAACGATCTTTGCAGCATCTGGAATTTTAGTATCAGCTAAGCAATTCTCACGTTGATCTATTTTATCATCATTTGTTGTTTTTTTGATTTGTTATCTATATTTAATTATTGCTATCTATGCAGCGAATGTTTCTATTAATACATCAGGATTCAATTTAACAGATTGAAACTTAATTTTCGGTAACCTTGATAATAGTGATTTACTTGGTTATGGAATCTTTTTTAAAATCAATAGTGTAACTAGTGGTTCATTTACCCAGCTTGGATCTTATTCCATTAGCTTCCTTAGAATAGTTTTAATGTTATTCTCTTTTATAATAGTTGGTTTCATTATTTTTGTTAAGAATATTCTTACATTCAATGTGAGAAAGATTATTACTATTTACAATCCTTGATATCAAAATAGTAAAATATTTAAATCAGGTTTTTATTACTTTGATTCAATCATTAATAATTTTTTATGACTAAAATCAAGTAGAGCCTTTTTATATGGTTTAAAAGGTAAAAATTTTAATTCAGATTTATTAAAACTTAACCAAGAACAGAATCTAAATAAAAATATTAACAAAGATAATTTAGGTGCATTAATTTTGACACAAACAAAATATACAGAAAATAAAGGAAAGAAAAAGTTGTGAAGAAAGGGCAAAAGTATAGCAACTATCCAAAGCGCTAATCCGATTGATAATAATCAAATCTAAAATGAATATAACATATAAGCCAATAAACAATTAATTAATAGTTTAGATGAAGTTAAAATTAGATATTTAAGAAAATTTTTTTTATTTTATCTATTAAATTTTTTGACATTAATTCTTTTTATTCTTTTCGCTATTTTTTCATTTATTAATAATTCAATATTAGAACCTATAACCAAATATGATGTTGTATTGGCTAATTATCGTTTTATTTTTTTATGAAGTTTTATTTTATTTTTATTTACATGTATATGAAATACTTACAATTTTTTAAAATGATTTATTTGGTCAAAAAAAAGATATAAATGATTAATCATCCATTTAATTACTTTTGCTACTTTTGCCTTTTGTGATATCTTTTTTAAAATTAATTGTTAAAAAGCTCCCATTATATGAAAAGAACTGGTTAAGGATATTAAGGAGTTAATAATAAAAACTTGAACAAACAAATTAAAATAAAAAAGAGTTATCTTGTAATCTATTATATTCTTTTATAATTTTATTTTTAGATACTATCTTACTATTCTTATCTCCGGCTTTGTAGCTAGTTGTTAGTTCGCATCATGATATTGAAAATAGTTATATGATAAATCTATTTTCTTATTTTACTCAACTAACTAATATTGCTTTTTTTATTTTTGATGATTTTTAAAAATAAATTAATCAAAAACAGAGGATGTTTAGTAAACATAACTACATATATGACTATTGTTGGCATAGTTTTTTGAATTGGTTCAATTCCAATATTGATAAATAATCATAATTTCAATTGATCTTCATGATGAGATATATTAGATAGTATTAAGTCAATTTTCTTACATGCTATTAACCAAATTATAGCTATTGTTATTTTGTTATTTTTTCTAAAATTCAAGCTAATGATAAATTAGTTATCATTGATAATTCAAAGCAAATAAGTGATTTTCTAAAAATGATGATTTATCCATTAATGTATAGTAATTATTTATATATCATTCCTATTTTTAATTCCTTTTTCAGTTTATAGATTTGCTACCAATGTTAATCCTAATTTAGTCTTCCATAATCAAAGAGGTAGCTTGATATATTTAATTAGGGTTCCAATTATGATTTTTGCCTTTGGTTGTGTTTATTTCCTATTTAAATTTATTCATAAAAAGATTCTAATCAGTAATAATATCTAAATAATTGGTTCTTAACCATTTCGGTAATTTATTAGCTATTTTATTAAATCAAATATCTATTAAAAAAAATTGCTTATTACAAAATTGAATTTTTTGATATCAATATTTACCAAGCTGTGAAATCTTATTTTTATTTTTAATAAATCTATTTTTAATAAACAAGAATAATAAAATCAACAAGAAAATAATAAAATATCAAAAATAAACTATTCAAGGAAATGGGATAGGAATTAAATTATAAACAAAACCATATTGACTAAATCAATAGCCATTAATATTGTTAGGTTGATACCAATCTCCTTCAACCATCCCGGAAGCATTTGATTGAATATTAAGAGAATTAATAATGATCTGTACATAGGCAATAAAGAAAATTAAGAATAAAAGTTCACCAACAAAAGAGTATTTTGTAAATGTTTTTGTATTCAGGTATAATCCTAATCCAAATAGTACCATTAGAAAATGCATCATAAAATAAATTCTATTGGTTTCAGTACCAAGAAAAAAATATTTAACTTGGTTAATTGTTCACATATCTTCAGGTGGATTAACCAAAAAACTAAACATTGTAATAGAACCACCAATAATTGTGATTGGACATAAAATTTTAGTTGTAGTTCGTGTTTTGTCAAATATTAAACTTAAAGATAATAAAACGTATGATAATGGACACATATCAAGCAATAAAACTTTAGATCATAAAATAGAATGCTGCTGGACACTAATATCTTTGTTAAGATTAACAATTAAATTATTTAAATCTGGTATTCAACGCAATAATAAAAAATAAATTAATAATAAGCAACCTATTGGAAATCAAAAATAATATTTATAAAATAATTTAATATTTGAAAAATATATATTACATAAAAATATTATTATTACAAAAATAATTGTTAAAAAAAATAATAGAATATTAAAGTTATGCATAAAAAAATTAATTAATAAGAAAGAAATAAATCACTAACTAAATCTCAATTAATTAATTCTCAAAATGTTTCAATATACTCGTTTCGTTTGTTTTGGAATTTTAAATAATAAGCATGTTCTCAAATGTCAATACAAATTAATGGTTTCAAATCATTTGTGATAACACAATCATGTCCTGATGTATTAATTACTTTTAATTTATTTTTGTCTAGGCATAATCAAGTTCATCCTGATCCAAAATTTGATAGTGCAGCTGTATAAAATGTAGCTTTTAAATTATCAAGACTTCCAAAGTCATTTTTAATTTTTTCTAAAAGTTGTTCATTAATATTTTTTTTATTTTTAGCAAGAATTTTAAAATAAAAATCATGATTATAAACACCACCACCATTATTTCTAACTGCAGTTTGTATTTCCTTAGGTAATAAATGCAATGATTTTAATAGTGTCTCTAAATCCTTATTTTTTCATTCATCATATTTTTCAAGAGCTTTATTTAAATTATTCACATAACTTTGGTGATGTTTTGTGTGGTGAATTTCCATTGTTTTTTTATCAAAAAATGGTTCTAATGCATCAAAACTATAATCTATTTTCTTTAAAACAAACATTTTTAAATCTCCTTTATGATATTCTTGGTGATATTTATATAATAAAACAAAAATAATAAAACTAATAATTTAATACACTAATATCTTTTTTACATTTGTGTTTTTTTCGACGTTGATCATATCAAGATTTCATATTGATTTTATTTTGATAATCTATTTCAGGAATTGGATGTTCAAGTCGTCCAGAAAAACTTTTGACCATTTCATATATTGCATCTATAAACAAGTTTAGAACAATATCCAATTGGTCATCTTTATTATTAATTAAATAAGCAAATATAATTTTGTTATCACGTTTTTCACAAATAATGTTGCGACCTAAAAGATTCAAAATTTTTGTAAAATAACTTGTAGCTAATGATTTAAAAGCTAAATATGGTGATTGCTTATCATTGAAAGAAGTTGTAATTAATGGCTTAATTAACTTAATATTTAAATCATTGTTTCATATATCTACATAAGAATCATTAAATAATTTAAAATCAAAATTAAAATCAAAATTTAAAGTTAATTCTATGACTATAATTTTACAATCACGAGCTAGGTTAAGATCATATGAAGCCTGTTTTGATGAATAACAACGATTACAAGAAACTTCATAGATATCTAATAAATATCTAGAATTATCAGAAAAAGAATCTAATCAATTAATTGTTAAATTATCAAAACAATGATAATAATAAGGAAAAATCTTATCTACTACATTAAACTCATTTAATGTTAAATATCTTTCATTTATATTAGATTGCTGAATTGGTTTAAAAACAATACGCATAATGAGATAATTTTAATATTTCTAAATAGAAATATAAATTAAGAAAATAAAGCACCTACTGAATAATAGATGCTTTTAAAATTATTTTCTTAGATTTCCTAAAATAAATTCTTTAACTGCTTTGTTAAAAGTAAATTTTGGAACTGTTTTAGCAGGATATCTAACTTTTTCACCAGTCAATGGATTAACACCATCTCTAGCAGGTGTGTTTCTAATCTTAAATTTACCTATATTTAAAAACTTGAATTCACCTTTTGTTTTTCATTCTTTTAGTAAAACTTTTTCGTATGATTCAAGAATAATTTTTACTTGTGAAGCATTACATTGTACACCATTAACATCGGCAATTTGAGCAATTTCTTTTAACAATTCTGATTTTTTTAAAGGTGCAAATTTAGAATCATTTTTAGCCATTTATAATAACCCCTTTTATCAATAACACATTTAATTCTATCATTTTCATTAATGATTGCGTGAAAATTTCTTATGATGAACACCAGGTTTTTTAATTTTTGGTTGTTTCTCAACTAAAACAATTTGATCTTCAGGCACATTGATAACTTTAGTTGGTTCGCCTTTAACTTTACAAATAGAATCAATCAAAATATTTAAAATTAAAACAATTGAAGTAATAGAATTGTTATTCATAGGGATAATGTAATCAATTAGTTGTGGATCGGCATTAGTATTAGCTAATGAAATAACTGGGATATTTAATTTTCTTGCTTCTTTAATAGCATTGATATCATTAATAGGATTTAAAATAAGGATCGCATTCGGCAATCTCCTCATATCCTTAATACCACCATAAAACTTAACTAATTTATTAGTTTCCTTTTGAATTAATAATTGTTCTTTTTTGGTATAGTTTTCAATTGTACCTTCATTAATTGCTTGTAAGTTATCATTCATTTTCTTAATTGATTTTTTAATATTCTTAAAATTAGTTAATGTACCACCAAGCCATCTTTGTACAACATAAAAAGAATTTGATCTTTGTGCTTCTTCTTCAATATATTTTCTTAGAATTTTACCTCTAGTTCCAACTATTAAAAGAGAGCCTCCTTCTTTAGTTAGTTCTTCTAGGAAAGAACATGCTCTTTTTAAAAATATTAAAGTTTTTACGATATCAATAATGTCGTTTGTTTCTTTACGAGCATGAATATAAGCTTTCATTTTTGGATTTCATTTTGAAGGATGTAATCCAATATGACATCCTACACTAATTAGTTTACTTGCACTAATTAATCCAGATGCTCCTTTTATTAAATTATTATTTTTATCATCTGAATTTGCATAGGAATTAGAAGACTTTACATCTTCATTAGCTAAAGCTGCATTTTCAATTGAAGTCTTTGCTTCTTTTGATTCAGATTTTTTATTTGTCCTTAATTTTTCCATAATTTGGAATGTAGCCTTTCTATAATTTTGTTATAAATACTTATAACCAAATTATTATAACAAATTTAAAATACTTATTTAGATTAAATATAATATTATCTTTTTGTAATAAAATTATGAATCTCATCAAACAATTTATCTTGATAGAACTTATCAAAAGTTAATATATGAGTTCCTTCTTGAAAAATTATTACTTTATCAGTTTTAGTTCTTAGTTTTTCAACAATTAAAGGCGATTTCATAATATCATCATTTGATTGGATGTATTTAAAATTAATATTCTGATGATTTTTTAATAAATATTTTCATGATTTTTTAAATGATCTCCATGCCGATATAATAACTCTATTCGAAACTTTTTTTCTAGCTAAAAATTTAATTACTTTAATCAAAACTTTATCATTGGTTAAGTCATCAACAAATGCCCCTGTATCATAAGTGTTAATATTGGTTAAAAAAGTAATTATCATTTTTAAAGATTTTAAAAATTTTTCTTTTCCTTTTTCATTAGAAACATCAACAATTTCATATGGAATATTTCATGTCATATAACCACTTACATCATTATAATATTTAGCATAAAGATTGCATAAAGCACCACCTCATGACTCGCCTAACAAAATGATTTCTTCCATTTTAAATTCTAGTTTTAGATGTTGTATGATTTCATGAATGTCCTTTAAGTATGTCTTAAAGAATCGAGATGATTTATTGATGTCATCTCCTTGAGCGCGCATATCTACAGAAAAAATGTTTCACTCATTAATAATTTTAGGGAAATTTCAGTAATTAATTGTAATCCCATTACCATTTAACCCTGGTATAAAAAACAAGCATTTCTTACTTTTCTTATTTTTCAGTGCCTTAACATAATATAAGTTGAATGTTCCATTTTTAACTTTAACTTTTTTGCTAAAGCAAAAATTATCATTTATTTTTAGTTTCATTATGCCTCTTTATTATAATTATTTGGTTGTTTAATGGACCATCTTTTTGGACATACCACTTCTGTTAATAATTATACAGTAGTTTAATTGCATCTTGTGGAGTCATATATCTATTTGCATATGGAATGTTTTCTTTCTCAAGTTCTGAGTAATAATGGTATCTTTC
>JAZOSV010000021.1:0-13392 GCA_045657345.1 Mycoplasma sp.
AAAAAACATTATTTGAAAATTTACCTGAAGGTGGTATAGATGTAGCAAATATAAATATTGTTAATTCAAACATTAAAGATTATGCAACATATGCTAGTGGTAAATTACTAATTCAATTTACACTAAACAAAGTAAGACCTAGTACTGAACAAAGTAAAACATTTGAAATTACAATTACAGGTTTTGAAAAAATAGAAACAATTGTTAATCCGCCAAAATCATTCCCACTTGGTGATAGTAATAAACAGGCAAATGATCAAAGTATTGATGAAACTTGAGTAAAAAATAAGATTATTGAAAATAAAGACACTATTTTTAAAAATCTACCAAAGAAAGAATTACCAAATGGTACTACAAATTGAGATTTATCTAAGTTTTTAGGTATTTCTAATTTGAATAGCGATCCTAGTAAGGGGCAAATATCTTTTAATGTAAATGTAAACAATGTTTATGCTGATGGTCAATTATCTGAAGAAGTAATTTTTACTGGGTTTAAAACTGATGGCTTAACTACTATTGTAAATAACGGAGTTTTGAAAGGCTTTGAAAATATTTTAGCTAATGAAGTTGTAACAAATAATTTAGAACAACTAAAAGAAGCAATTATTAACCAAGGATTTATTCAACATTTAACTCCTGGTCAACAAATAACAAAAGATAATATTAATATTAGCTTATTAGATTTTAACAATACTACTACTCCTGGATGAATCAAAGTCGATATAACTATTTCAGAAGGTGCACAAGCAAATGGTGTAGCTCAACAAAATTATAAACTTCAAGCTTATTTTTGAGGATTTAAAACACAATTACCAACTGAACAATCTAATGTAAGAGAAAAAACTGATGCAAGTTTTGCATCTGAATATGCTACTAAAGAAAGCTTCACACTTGATAAAGCAAAGGAATATATTAAACAAAACCTAACTACATTTGTAAATCAAGCGCCAACTGATGCTGATGTTGTTCTAGCTGATAGTGACCTAACATATAATGCTAATGATGGAATAATCAATGTTAACTTCAAGTTAAATAAATTTTATGATAACAAAGGGGCTTTAAATAATAGCGAATCACAAGCATACAAAATTAAATTAATTGGATTCAATACTAATGTAACTACTAAGATAACAGAAACAACCATTGATTTAAAACTAAATAGCATACTTGCAAGTGGTGTTAAAGCAGATCAAGCTGATATCATTCAAGCATTATTGGATGCTAATAAAATAGTAGCACTAGCTCCAAATCAAAATTTAACAACTAGTGATCTTTCATTCTCAGTTGTAGATAATTCTATTAATAATGAAAAAGGTGAATTAAAAGTTAATATAACTATTAAAAATAATAAAGCATGAAGCAATGGAGAAATAAAAGATTCATTTGATTTGGGCGAAGTAACTATAACTGGATTTAAGCTTGTAACACCTACTAATCTAGCTCCTACATCTGATTCAATAAAAATTACTTTACCTTCTGAAAATTCAGAAGATGCTGCAAAACAAGCTGTTATAAATGTAGCTAATAAATTAAACTTACCAGCAGAAGTAACAATGGATATGTTAACTTCTACAAAGACAAATAATGGATATACTATTACTTTTACTCCTGTAAAAATTTATGATGAAAAAGGTTTGGAAATACCAAATACTAAAACATTTACTTATGAGATTTCATTTGACCCAACTCAAAATGTTTCTGCTACTGAAAATAATTGATGATGAATTGTTTCTGTTTTAGGTAGTAGCATTGGAGCTCTTTTATTAGTTATGCTAATATCTGTTATAGCTAAATCATTATATTTAAAAAATAAAGAAGAAAAATAATAAGTTACATTCTAATAAAATAAGCAAATAAAACCAAACATTTATTCAATGATAAATTTTTGGTTTTTTTGTTTTATATAAGGACTATACAAACAAATTTAGATATTAAACTACTAGGAAGTAGATTAATATAAAATGATTTAATTAGAATAAAAAAATAAAACGCTAATATCAATGTTATTTAAAAACAATTTTAGCTTATCTTGATTTTCAAATAATATTAGTTATTGATCAAGAATATATTCTTAAACTTGAAATATAAAAGTTATAAAAACTTACTAACAATTATTTCAATGCATCTAAAATAGCTTTATTTTGTTTTAATTTAAAATCAGTTGATTCATGAGAAACTACATCCTTGTTGTTGTTAAAAGTTTTAGTTAACAACTCAATTTCTTTCTTGATTTTGCTAATATCAATTTTGTTTTTTTCTTCACAATAATTTGCAAATACCTTAATCATGTCTTTGGTTGAATATAATAAACCATCTAGAATAACATATTCTATTTTAGTTTTATCATCAATAGTAATTGAACAAGTATAATTAACTAGTTTTGCAATCAAGCCTGTTTGATTGGCGTTAATACCAATGGCTCCATTAGGAGTTCTTGTATTAAAAATTTTTATTTTTTTATCAAATTTAATTCCATTAGGTGTGATTATTTTTAATTGTATTAGATTCATAATAATTAGATGTCCCTATTTATTTTTATTGTATTTACTATAAACTTCATCAATAGTACCAACATATAAAAAGTAAGATTCAGGAATATCATCACATTTACCTTCTACTATATCTTTAAACCCTTTAACAGTGTCACTTACTTTAACAAATTTACCTGGTTTACCAGAGAATTTCTCAGCAACAAAGAATGGTTGTGATAAGAAGTTTCTTATTTTACGAGCTCGATTTACAACTAATTTATCTTCTTCAGTTAATTCTTCAATTCCTAGGATAGCAATAATATCTTGTAATTCATTAAATTTTTGTAATATTCTTTGTACTTCTCGTGCTACCTTATAATGTTCAACACCAACAATTTTTGGTTCTAATAAACGTGAGCTGGATTCTAACGGGTGAATAGCTGGAAAAATTCCTAAAGCAGCAATTGAACGGTCTAATACAGTTTTAGCATCTAGATGGGAAAAAATGGTTGCAGGTGCTGGATCAGTTAAATCATCTGCTGGTACATAAACAGCTTGAACTGAAGTAATCGAACCAGATTTAGTGGATGTAATTCTCTCTTGTAGTTGTCCCATTTCAAAAGCTAATGTTGGTTGATAACCAACTGCTGAAGGCATTCTTCCTAATAGGGCTGATACTTCTGAACCAGCTTGAGTAAATCTAAAAATATTATCAATAAATAATAATACATCTTGTTTATGTGCATCTCTAAATTCTTCGGCCATAGTCAAAGCTGTTAATGCAACTCTCATTCTAGCGCCCGGAGGTTCATTCATTTGACCAAAAACTAATGCTGTTTTATCAATAACACCACCATCTATCATTTCATAATATAAATCATTCCCTTCTCTAGTTCTTTCGCCTACTCCAGCAAATACTGATAATCCACCACTACTAGTTGCAATATTATGAATCAACTCTTGTACTAGTACTGTTTTACCAACACCTGCTCCACCAAATAAACCAATCTTTCCTCCTTTAACATATGGGATTAAAAGATCAATTACTTTAATACCAGTTTCTAATATTTCAGTTGCAGTAGATTGTTCTTCATAACTTGGTGCTGCTCTATGAATAGGTTTTAGCTTGGGGTTTTTAATTGGTGATTTGTCATCAATTGGATCTCCTATTACATTAAACATTCTTCCTAAAACTTCTTTTCCCACAGGAACAGAAATGGGTGCACCAGTATTTACAACTTCCTGACCTCTTACTAAACCAATTGTTGTGTCTATTGAAATACATCTTGCAATATCTCCACTAATTAGTTGGGCAACTTCTAAAACTAATTTCTTTCCATGATTATTAACTTCTAGAGCATCATTTATATTTGGCATTTTATCTGCAAAATATACATCAACTATTGGACCTAATACTTGATGTATGTATCCAAAATTTTTATTATCTTGTGTTTTTTTTGTTTGTGCCATTTTAATTTTCCTCACTTCCTGCCACAATCTCAGTAATTTCATTAGTAATTTTTGATTGTCTAATTCTATTAAATACCAACTTTAAGTTTTCAATTAATTCATTGGCATTATCAGATGCTGTATCCATCGCATTTCTTCTTGAAGCATTTTCACTAATCGATGACTCAATCATTGAACCATAAATCATGCTTGACAAATAATTAGATAAAATCTCGTGAATAATAATTTCTTTTTTTGGTTCAAAATCAAAATCATTAATTGATAAACCATTTTCTTTATTTAAAATTTTTTTATCAAAAGGAATTAAATTTAATGTTGTTGGTTGAAATGTGATTGCATTAATGAATTTGGTATAAATAATTTTAATTGCTTTAAATTTATTATCATTAAATAATTTAACAATATAATTAGCTAAAATTAAACAGCCGTCATATAAATTATCGTTATTTAAATTATCAAATTCAATGATTTGATCATCGCGTAAATTACGTTTAAAATATCCTTTTCCTTTTTTACCAATTTGTAAAATAAAATCATTATTTTTAATTTCAGACAAAGCATGCTTAATTATATTGTTATTGTATCCTCCACATAAACCTAAAGTAGAAGTAATAACAATATATAATGTTTTAGTATCATTATTTATTGAATAATTAAATTCTTCTGATAAACTTAGAATCCTACCAACTATTTGATAATATTCTTCATAATAATCATGAATTTTTGCATATATTGCTTTTTGTTTAATAATCTTACTTGCTGCAACTAATTTCATAGCATTAGTTATCTTAGAAGTTGTTTTAATTGAGGAAATTCTTTTTTTTAATTCATCTAATGACATGCTTTAGCTCCTTTCTTGTGATTTGCTTTTTTGTTTTATTGCTTTAATTTTAAGTTTTTCTTCCTTGGATTTTTTAGGAAATAATAGAATAGTATGGAAACTAATTAGAAAAATAGCTAATGGTAATAATAAAAATCCAGATATGATTATTGCTATATAAATGGGGCCACCTTTTGCATCTCCAGCAGTTAAAAATCAAGCTGTCTGTTCTGGACCTCAATCAGGATGGTTTTTTCTTATAATTGAATAATCTACACCATTAATAATTGAACTTCCATCATTAAATCAATTATTGGTTGCTTCAAAATAAAAACTTTGAATATTAGTAATCTCAATTAAACCATAAATTAAAAAAGCTATTAGAACAATACAAAATATTATTCCTAAAAAATACAAAATTTTTTGTTTTTTAGAAAATGATTTAATTTTATTTTTTAAAATTTTAAACTTAGATTGTTCTGTGCCCATAATATTACTTTGATTTACTTATTTTTTTAAAATTACTTTTTTTAATTCAGCAAGTATAACAAATATGTTTGTTGTTTTCTAAAAGAATTGATGTATTACAATCATTATGACAAATTGAGCATCTCCTATCTTGAGGATTGTAGCCAGCATTTTTTAATCAGTCAGAAAGTCTTCTTTTGTAATTATAGTCATTGGCATCTTTTAATTTTACAATTGTATGCTTTTGATCTTTTGAAATCTCATGTTTCTTTTTAGGAGGAATTGTTTTTACTTTAGTGTTAGCTGGTTTATTCTTGTTAAGAGTCTTTTCTTTTTGAGATTGTTTTTTTTCTTTTGACTTAATATCTGATTTTAATGGTGGTTTGTTATCATTAACAGCGCTTTGGTTTGTATATGAAATATTATCAAATTTCTTATATGCATCTTTTTCTTCGTTAGTAGGTTGCAAATCATCTTTTGATAATCCTATTGGGTAATGGTAATCACTAATTTGGTTGATGTAATAAAAGATAAAATTTTTAATTTCATATCTAAGAACTTTTTCTGTATTTTCGTCAATATTTTTTGTTTTACTTAAAATAGATTTAGATTTTCAATTATTAGCAGCTCTAATTAAATCTAATTTAAAATCTATTACATTTTCAACAGGAATAAAATCAATAAACTTTTCTTTGATTAAAAATAAAATAATTGTTTCATCAATTACATGAATTGGACTTGATTGTCTTTGTTTTAACAACTCCATAATTCTTTTTCCATGATTTAAAGCTTTTGTAGTTTCCTTGTCTAAATCTGACCCAAATTGAGCAAATGATTGTAGTTCATTATAACTAGCTAATTCAAGTTTTAGTGATGATGATGCCTGTTTGATACATTTAATTTGAGCAGCTGAACCAACTCTGGAAACTGATAAACCTACATCAATAGCTGGTCTTTGACCACTATTAAATAAATTAGCTTGCATAAATAGCTGACCATCAGTAATTGAAATAACATTAGTTGGTATATATGCTGAAATATCTCCTGATAATGTTTCAATAATTGGTAAGGCAGTAATTGAGCCTCCACCATTTTTTTCATTTAATCGACATGATCTTTCTAATAAACGTGAATGTAAATAGAAAATATCGCCAGGGAATGCTTCTCGTCCTGGAGGTCTTCTTAATAATAGGGAAATTGTACGATATGCAATTGCATGTTTAGATAAGTCATCATAAACAATCAGAACATCTTTACCTTGGCTCATTCAATATTCAGCTAAGGAAATTCCTGTAAAAGGCGCAAGATAATTTAAAGATGGAAAATCATTTGCCGGCGATGACACAATTGTAGTATATTCATTAGCTTTAGCTTCCGATAGAATATTCATAACATTAGCTACTGATGAAGTTTTTTGACCAATTGAAACATAAATACAATAAACATTTTTACCTTTTTGATTAATGATTGTATCTAGTGCTACTGTTGTTTTTCCAGTTTGACGGTCACCAATTATTAATTCTCTTTGACCCTTTCCAATCGGAAACATAGAATCAATTGCTAAAATACCAGTTTGCATTGGTTGGTCAACAGATTTTCTAGTCATAACTCCTGGTGCAATTTTTTCAAGATCATGGTACTCCATTTTCCCTTTTATTGGACCTTTTCCATCAATAGGATTTCCTAATGCATCAACTATTCTACCTAAAAAACCATCACCAACTTTTATTTTAGAAACTTGATGAGTTCTTTTTACTATTGAACCCTCTTTAATATTCTCGAATTTCCCTAAAGAAATAATTGCAACTACATCTTCTTCTAAATTTTGAACTAAGCCAGTTACACCATTTTCAAATTCAACTATCTCATTAAGCATTACATTTTTTAAACCAGAAGCAATTATGATGCTATCACCTATAGAAATAACAATGCCTTCCTCTGATTTTAAAATTTTCTTATTATAATTTTTTATATTTTCTTTAATAATTGATGCAAATCTACTAGTTGACATTATATTTCTCCTTTGATTTTATTTCTTAAATCATTTAACTTCGCAATCACTGTCCCATCAAAATCTTTATCCCCATATCTAATTTTGATGCCACCAATTAAGGATTCATTAATTTTTACTAAAATTTTAATCTTGCTTTTTAGTTTCCTGCTAATAACTTGTTCTAATTTACTTAATTGAGTGTTTGTTAATTCATATGGAGTTGTAACTTCCACTTTAATAATTTTTAATTCCTGACATAAAAAACTTTCTAATTTATAAAAAATTTTCAAAATCAATCTTTCGTCATTTTTTAAAATTAAATAATGAAAAAAATTATTAAATATTCAATGAATATGTTTTGAAAAGCATTGTTCAAAAAAATCTAATTTATTATTGTTACCAATTTCTAAAGTAGTAAATCAAAATAACAATTTAGGATCATCTTTAAAAATTTCTTCCAAACCTAAAAGTTCATCATAAATTTGTTCCACTTGTTTTTCCTCTTTAGCTAATTCAAAAATTGCTTTAGCATATTCAATAGCATTAATATTATCTTGCATAAATTTTAATCTTTCATTTTTTGATATTCATCGATAAATTCATCAATCATCTTGTCACTATCTGATTTAGAAATGTTTTTCTTACTTATATGTGTAGCAGCATCAAAAGCAATATTTAAAATTTGATCATGCATTTCCTCTTGCATTTTTCTTTTTTCAATATCTATTTCTTCTTGTGCATTTTTAACAATTTGATAAGCTTGCTCTTTGGCTTTATCTTGTAATTGATTATATAAATCATTACCTTTTTGATTTGCACTTTGTACTATTCTAGCTGCATCAATTTGTGCCTTAGCAAATTCATTTTGTGCTTGTGCTTTAGCATTAAAAGCATCTTGTTTTGCTTTCTCAGCATCCTCTAATTCTTGATTAAGATATTTTTTTCTTTCTTCTATTTTCTTATTTAGTGGTTTTCATACAAATCAAATAATTGCACAAATTAAGATAATAGTGGAAATAATAGTAGCAACAAAAACCCAAATATTAGGGAAAATTAAATTAACAATTGTTGTAGCATTTACTATCCCACCAATTTCACTTGAACAACTCACTAAAAAAGGGATTGAAAATAAAGAAACAATTAATAGTAATAATACAATTAATATAATTTTTTTTAATTTAAATTTCTTTTTCATATTTATTAAAAAATTAGGAAGCAACAAATATTAATAGAATTGCAATAATCAGTGCATAAATTGCTGCTGATTCAGCAATTGCCATCCCAATGATTGCTGTTGACATTATTTGTGATTTCATCTCTGGATTTCTTGCCACAGCTAATGCAGCAGCTCCTGCAGCATATCCTTGACCTGCTCCAACACCAGATGCTCCTACCATAGCTAGCCCTGCTCCAATAAAAGCTCCCATCTTTTTCATGTTATCTGCACCATCACTAGCAGCTGCTTGTAAAACAGCATCTTGCGTATTTTGAATACTATTTAATGCTTCCATAGCAACATTAGCAGAATTATTAAAAGCATCAACAGTTGTTGAAATTGCTTCACTAGCATTTTGAGCTGATTCAATTATGTATGTAAAATCAATTGCCATAAATCCTCCATTTATTCTTGATTAGAAATACTATTCTTTTTTAAATTATCTACTTTTTTTTGTTGTTTTAATATTTTTTCATTTTTTAATTTAGCTTGACTATCTAATCCTTCTTCAATTGGCATAGAAATATAAGTCATAGACAATAAAGTGAATACATATGCTTGAATATATCCCACAAACAATGAAAGATACCCAGTAATAGCTGGGATCACTAAAATGCCGCCAATAATAATTGGTACAACTGCTAGATTAGATGCGATTAAACCAATAGCTCAATAAATAACTGCATAAATAATGGCACCAGCAATAATGTTTCCTCAAATCCTAAATGAAATTGAGATTAAAGGTGTAAACTGTCCCATAACTTGAATTGGATTAATTAATATAGGAATTTTCTTTTTTTTAACAGTTATGCAAAAACATAATTTTTTCAAAAAAGATAATTTTTGATACTTAATCGCGCAGAAAATAGAACTAACTCAAGTAATAAAACCTAATGTTAAAGGTACAGTATATGAGGTGGTAGCTTCACTAATACCAAAAATTTGAAAAATATTTAAAATAAATAAAAAAACAAATAAGAAAATAAAATATGGAGTGTATTTAATGAATCTAGGTCCAAAAGTTTCTAAAACCATAGCCTTAACCATATCAATAAATTTTTCTATCAAAATAGAATAACTTTTTGGTTTATCTTTAACTTTATATCTTCGATTTTGAAGATAATAAGCAAATGACAAACCAATAATCATTAAGCTTGCTAATATCAAAACAATTACATGTGGTAATGAAAAATCATCTAAGAAAGTAGATCAACTTCCATTCAATCACTCTTGCATTAGATACTCCTATTTTCTTTCTTACAAGAAAAAAACTTTAACTTTCCTTTACTATCTAAATATAACAAGATATTAAAGAAAGCCAGGGAAACACAAAAGAAAGCAATCATCATGTAAACATTAAAGATATTTAATATTAAGAAATCTATTAATAAACCAATAATAAAAGGAGAAACTAATAATATTGATCTAAACAAAAATAAAAAAATTGAGAACCATATAATTGTTTTTTTTGATTTATGTTTTTCAATTTGTTTATTTATTAATCTTACATTAAATAAGTTCAATAGTTCAACTAGTATTAATGGAGGTGTTAATAATAAAACCGCATAAACTAGAGGTCAAAGATTAATAATTGATGCAATAATAATTGCAATAACCAAAACTATTAGTGAATACACTAAGAATCACAATAAAAATGGTTTTCAATTCAAACTTTCCCAAACCATAATGAACTAAAACATTATAGTACAACAAAAATTATAATACTTTTTAATAAAAATAAAATTTTTTACAAAAATATATTTTTATATCTATATTTATGTGTAGGTGTCAGCATATATAAAACTAAGAATTAACTAATAACTAATAAAAACAATAACATAGTCTATATAATATGCATGGTAAGCAATACTTAACATCTTAAGATATTCATAATAATAAGTTAAAGTATTTTTTAAAATTTATTTTTTTAGTATAATTTCATTGCTATGTATAGATTAAATTATAATTTACTATTTTTAGATTTAGATGGTACTTTATTGTCGGCATTCAAAAAAATACCAAAAAAGAATTTATATGCTTTACAAGAGTTTTCTTCCCTTGGTGGAGAAGTTGTCATTAGTACAGGCAAAACATACTTAAATGCAAAAAAATATATAAAACAAATCAATAAATATTTGGAAAAGCCAATTGAATTTTGTGCTTGCTTAAATGGAAATATTATCTATGATCTAAGAAATGGTAAAGAACAAATAATTTATGAAGGTTTAATTAATAACAATGATTGTAAGGAAATATATCATGTTTGCAAAAGAAATAAATTAACTTTTGCTCCATATACTAAAATTGGGATTGAAAGAGGAAAAATTCATTCAACTAGTGGAACTTGATTTGCAGCATTGTTTAAAAGATTTAATAATTGAAATATTACTAAATTAAGAAACTATCAACCTATGCAATCTTATAAAATTAATATATTTACTAACCTTTTTTCAAATAAGAAATTATATGCTGCTAATAAAGAATTAGCTAATAATCCTAATATTGAAATTTTAAAAACAAAAAAATATTTTTATGAAATTGTTGCCAAGAATTCTAATAAAGCTAATGCTGTTAAAATTATTTGTCATGCATTGAAACGATCAATTGCAAAGACAGCAGCTGTTGGTGATTCGGCAAATGATGTTCCAATGTTTCAAGTAGTAGGACTACCTGTATCAGTAGGAATTGATAATTATGAATTAAGAAAATATTGTCATTACTATGTAAAACAAAAAAGAAATAAAGTGTACTGAGCAATTAAAAACTTTATTATTTAGTTGTTAATAAATATGCATAGATAGCAATCATAGCAGCATTATCTCCACATAAACTTATGTCTGGTAAATAAATATATGTTTTTTTAAAATATTGTTTTAATTTCTCTCTTAATAATGAATTTGCAGCAACACCGCCGCCAATACTAATTGCTTGACATTGATATTGTTCAATATAAAAAGCGAGCTTCTCTAAAAGAATGTTAATGGCTACTTTTTGGAAACTACTTGCAATTATTACTTCATCGATATGTTGTTTTTTCTTTCTCAAATTATTAATATAGTTTAAAACTGCAGTTTTAAGGCCGCTAAAGGAAAAATTATTATCACTTTGCAAATTCCTGTTAATTAGAAAATTAATGTTGGCTTTGGTACTATCATATAATTTATCAATCTTTGGTCCCCCGGGATAACCTAAACCTAATTCACGAGCTATCTTGTCATAACATTCACCAATGGCATCGTCATTAGTTTCATTTAGTAAAATTATATCTTTTACACTTTTTACTAAAAATATGCTAGTTGTTCCTCCCGAAGCAACCAGTGATATAAAAGGAAAAATTATTTCGCTTTTAAGATCTCAAAAAGAAAAAATATGAGCAAATATATGATTAATTTTAATAGGCTCTTTCTTTAACAAAAAGCATAAAGTATAGGCAAATATTTCTCCAACATTTAATGAGACTCTTAAACCAGGACAACTAGTGTAAGCGACCATATCAATGTCATTAACATCAATTTTAGCTTTAGTTTGTGCTAACTTAAATACCTTAATAATATTGTCTTCATGTTTTCTAGCTGCTAGTTCTGGCACAATACCTCCATACTTTGTTTGTTCATCAGCTGAAGAAATTACAATATTAGCTGTTAATTGATTATCCTTAATGATTGCGATTGCAGTGTCATCACAACTTGTTTCAATAGCTAATAAGCATTTTCTTTTTTTTAATGATTGCTCCATATAGTATTATTATATTAATCATGCAAACAAAAGAACTATTAAAAAAAATAGAAACCCAAGGAATCATAATTAAAAAAGATAAAATTTTAGATTACATAAATAAGTATGGATACTATAGGATGATTACTTGTTATGGCAATTTGTTAAAGGAAGCATTCAATGCTCAAAAGAAACAACCTAATAGTCAAGAATTAATATCTTTATTTGAATTTGATAAAAATTTAGCAAATATGATTGCTTCTTATTTATTTGATTTTGAGCAGCAATTAAATACTATATCAATAGATGAAATTTTTAAAACTAATAATCTACCTGAAGACTATGTTTTAACAATCACTAACAATCCAGCTCTTACACACCTAAGAAAGAAGGGCTTAACTAGCTTTAATGAAGATATTTATGAGAATGCTAAATCATGTAATTTAATTCCACAAAATTATGATGTGAAAAAAATACCATTAAAAATTTTAAGTTTATCTTGATCGTTTCATACACTAATATCATTTATATTTTTACAAGATGATGATGTTTTACAAAATGTTTGTGCTCGCTTCAATATTCCGCATGGATTAACAAATGACTTCATCTCAGCTTGTCATTCAATACGAAAATTTAGAAATATTTTAAGTCATAATGGAATCTTTTTTTCTTATACATTAAGTTTTTATCGTCGTGAATTTAACAATCTAGTTAATATTTGCTGTCAAAAAAAATATCAACTTGATGATGATATTAATATTTATAAAATTTTGATTTTATTAGAAAAGATTCTTAATATTAACATTTTAGAAAGTGATTTAAAAAATATTTTTAGAAAAATTAAATTATCAAAATGTTTAAAAAAATATGTTTTAAGAAAAATGGGATTTAACGATTAATATACCTATATTTTTAGATTCTAATAATATGAAGTTGAAATTTTTATAACCGATATTTGATAAATATATTGAATGTGTTTAAGAAGCAATTTCTGAAATAATGCTAAGGCATAAAATTGTTACTTTACTATTTTTGACTATATCAATTAACAAAACTATATGAAATAAACGTGGACAATATAATATAAATATACTTTAATGTGTTTAATGCACCATCTTTTGGGACTGGTAACTTCTATATCTCATTATATTAGAATTTATAGCAATTTTAGGTATTAAAAATCTTTGAGCATAAGGTAGATGTTCTAATTCTGAGTAATAATGGAACCTTTTGAAGTTAT
>JAZOSV010000022.1:0-2370 GCA_045657345.1 Mycoplasma sp.
ATATAGAATATTGTATAGGTAGAAAAATTAAAAATAAAAATGATTTTATTAATATTATAAAAAACAATATTGATTATCAACTTAATATGCCACATAGAATGGCATTTTGTTCAATCTTTTATTATGATGTTAATAATAAAACACCTTATACATTTAAAAATAGATTTAAATCAATTAATGAGTTAAATAATTTGTTTATTTATAAATTTAATTTATTAATTGCCAATGAAAATTTTACTGAAATAAAAGCAGAAGATATACGTAACACAACTGATTTTAAGCATTTTTTTGAAAGAATTAATAAAATGCCATTTTAACAAAAATTAACTATATTATTTTGTTTTTCTAAATAAATTTTAGTAATTTTGCACTATTAAAAGAAACAAATAATTTTTATAGATAAAAAAATGAAAAAGCGTGATTTACATCTTATAATAATATATTCAGTTATTGCATTTTTCTTATTATTTGTGAATTCAAATAATTGGGAATATGAATCATATTCTACATTATATAATATGGCAATTACATATTATATCATATTACATGGTGGTTATGTTCTTTTTAATTATCGTGATTTTATGATGACAACACAAATGTTAAGAGAAAATTATAGGGATAATAATTTAAGATATAAAGCACAAACCATTGAAAATGGTTTGATACATAAAGTGTTTGTAAATGATTATATAAGTAATTATTGGTATGAATTGGATTATATGCTAACAATACCACAAGATTGCTCATTAAAGGAATATAATGAATTCATTGAAAAGAATACAACAACACATCAATTGTATCAATCAATGGTTAATAAAAGAAGAAATAGTAAAGAACTAATGAAAGATTACTTATTTAATAAATCAGTATATAATACACAAAGATATACTGCATTATCAGTAGTTCTTCTATCATTATTCTTAACAACAATGATTATGATTAAAAAAGGTATTTTAATTTAAAAATATTAAAAGTATGAAAAGAAACAAGGTTTTTGAATTTAAAAAGAAACCATTAAACAAAAATAACCTATTAATGGATGATGATATTCTTCATGAAAAAAATGGTTTTGAAGATTTTGATGATAATGAAATGTTACAATATCTCATGGAAAGATATGGGCTTGCAACAATGTCAATAGCATATGGTTATATGTCACCAAAACAAATGAAAAAAGCAAATAAAAAGGCATATAAACAAAAAGGTAAAAACAAATCATTTAGAAAAAATAAACATAAAGAAATTTATGATTTTGATGAAAATACTAATATCTATGATGTAGGATTAGAAGAAAAAACAGTCTATTATTATAGAGATATTAATCAACCTGATGATGTTGAAATATTTGATAATTTACATGACTTTGATAACTTCCTTTCAGAAGAAGGTATTGAAATTTGTGATGATGAAGTAAACAAGTTAATGTCAAGAGATATTAGCCATTGTTGCTTAAATCCAATGGATAGATATAATAAAAATAGACTAAGAATTATGTCAAGTTCATCGTATGGAGACCTAAGATTTTCAAGCGCAGAACTAGAATATGACTGCTGTTAATACGTGTAAAATGCTTATTTTCAAGTAGTTAAAAAACAAGGTTCGTAAACTTTTGATTTTCAGTTAATTAAGTGTAACATAACATAATAATTAACTGAAAATCAATGAAATAATATATTTTATATATTAAAAATATACATATAAAAATATATGTATTTTATGTATATTCACGATACGAATTTATAAAAATATTTTTTTTATGACAATATTTCGACTTTTTCTTAGATTTTTAAAGATAAAAAATGTTTATACAATCTTTATATATAATTCCTTAGAACCTTATTATAAGGATGGTAATTTTATGTTTGAAAATACCATAGAAAGCATCTGTGATAGAAAACCAAGTTATTATATAAATGATGCGTTTAGATGGGATAAAACAAAAGAAGGAGGTAATTTTTGGAATGAATTACATTATGAATGGGAAACTTTATTAAGAGAATTAGGTTTAATGAGTAATAAATCTTATGATTTTTTAAATTATGAACAAATTAATAAATTAAAAAAAATATGGACAGTTTAATTAAGACAATAAAAGAAGAAACATTAAGTGGTATTTTCAGTAAACATAATGTTATAATTGAAGATATTAATAAAATACTTTTTAATGTTGCTAAAAAAGGTGAAACTAAAATGACTTTTGATTTTAGAAAATACAATGAAGAAGTAAAAAATAATATTATAGATTATTATAGAATAAAAGGATTTATTGTTGAGTATGATTATACCCAAAATGAAATTGCAATTAAATGGTGATTATTATTTTTAACAAACTTTAACCTAGATAATTTGATTATCTAGGTTTTTTTATAT
>JAZOSV010000023.1:0-3094 GCA_045657345.1 Mycoplasma sp.
CTAATGGAATAACTACTGAATTAAAATCAAAAACAATTGATGCTACTAGTTCAGAATTTAAAAGTATTTTTACTGACCAATTAGCTAATGCTTTTAAGGAAGATTTTGAAAAAAATAAAGAAAAAGTTAAAACAAGTTTAATTAATTACATTAATAAAAATATAAATACTTTCTTCAATGATCCAAGTGTTGCTACAACAGTAAATGACTTAGATTTCACATATCAAAATAATACTCTTGTAGTTAATTCTGTAACATATGTTGGTAAAAAAGGAAGTAATGATTCAGCAACAATTACAGCTTTAAATGTTAGTGCTTGACAAATTTTAAATTTAAAATCAAATCCTACAGATGATGAAGTTATTGCTAAGATTAAAAATGAATTAACAAATAAAATAAAAAATGATATTAATAATCCACCTGCAAAAATTATTTCAAAAGATGTTTTGGTTGATGAATTAGTAAATGTCTTAAACTCTTTAAAAATGTCAACTGATACTTGAGTGGGTTTCCCGCAAACTTATTTACCAGAAGGCGGTAATTTCAACAGTTCTAATATCAACATAAATAAAGATCAAGTTAAATTACCATCTAATTTTAATTCTAATAATTTAGAATATATTGTTCCGAGTTTTAATATAGGTTCTATTACTATTCCACAAATTGATATTAAAGTTAATAATCCAGAAAACTCATCAACAAATGCTACTATTACTGAGGCTAAGAATTCTCCTAATGTATTAGCTATTGTATTAGGAACACTTGGAGGTTTAGTCTTGCTAACTCTATTAATCTTATGTATTGTTGCATTATTAATTAAACGAAGAAATAAATATTATGATCAATGCTACGAAGTATAGTTTTACATAAAAATATTTAAACTAAAAAAGTACTGTGTGGTTACATAGTATTTTTTTTAAGTAAACTTAAAAATCCTCTAATCCATAGTGTTGGAGATTTTTAGTCTACTCAAAATCATAAAATTATTATGAGGTTTGTTCAAAAAAGTATAAAATAAATTTATTTATCTTTTATTTTTTTGCATATATATTTATATTAAATATAATATATGGATAATTAGTAAGTAATTATAGAACATAAAATATGAATCAAACCACAATGATATCTAAAAAACTTTTATTAGATAAAGACATTCACTTTACACCGTGATTAGAAAAGATTGATGGTCGAAAAAAACCTATTTTAAAAACAATTTATAAAAGTGGTTTTTTCTTAATTGTTAGTTTACTAAATTGTTTTTTACCTATTATTTTATGTGTTATCTCCTCTTTTATTAATCCTTATGGTGCCCAAGTAGTGACAGGAGTAGGTTATGTCAACGCTTTTTTATTAACATTTTGTCAATTAGGAGTTTCTTTTGCGACTAGTACCTATTTTTTAATTAAGAAATTTCATAATAAAAAATTAGTTAATGAGGATAGTGTAATTTCACATTCTATTATTATTAGTGTTTTAATGGGCCTTTTTATTGTTATAGTCTATGCTATTTCAAGTTATTTATATTTATGATTTTCCTGTAATCGTCCAAATACTATTCAAACTATTAATTATGGAATGATGTTTTTGACAACTTCCATGGTTTTTGCTCTTTTAACATGTTTAAATTTTTTATTAGTTTTATATATCAAAATCAAAAATAATTTTTTAGCATTGTTTTTACAATTATTTTCAACTGCCTTAAGTATTGGCTTAAGTGCTATTTTTACATTAGCTACTAACTTAGGTCCATGAGGAGTAGGATTAGGTCTTTCAATCGGGAGTCTTATTTCCTTGCTAGTCTTTATCGTAGTTATATTAATATATTGTCCATTTAAGTTTAAAATGACTTATATTAATTTTTCATATTTTACTTTTAAAGAGATTGTAACTGAATCAGTTGGTGGAATTGCTGTTTCATTTTTTAAAGGTTTTGGAATTTTATTACTTGCTATGTCTTTACCAAATAAATTAGGGGCTTTTGTACCATTATCTTTTCAGGTCGCACGATTAATTTGATTTAATCTTATGTATAGTGTTGTTTGATTTGCTATTGGGATCTCAGATACAATCAAGTATTTTTATTTAATGACTGATAGTACTAAATTTAAACCTCGCTTGGTTATTAATTGATTTAATAAACTTTTATTAATTAATTTTTTAGTAACATTGTTATTTTGTGTTGGTGAATGATTTTTAGTTGATCCTTTAGCACAAGTTTATATTCAAAACGGCCAATATGCACCATGATTGCCGAAACCAAGTATGCCAATTGGTCTTCAAGATGAATTAACTGATATATTTTATAATTTTAAAAACATTCTAATAAATCATCATGTCATTGATATTAATTTTAATGGCAATATCTTAACTGCCACACTTAGCAAAATATCATCATGATATGATGAAGGTTTGAGTGGACGATTAAAAATAATTGCTTTAATTAGTGACTTATCCAAAGTTTCTATTAGTCCAAATATTATTAGTGATTTTTTAACATATATTAAAAACTATCATGGTTATACGTCTTATAATAGTGAAATTATTACTGGATTAGTTAATCATAATTTTAAAGAACATGATTTATTAGTAAAATTAGGATTAGATAATTTTAATGCTAATTCCTCTTTTTATATTTTTGGTTATGCTCTATTATGTTCACAGTGAACTGTAATATTACCAGCTAATAAGTTTATTACTAAGAAAGGGATTAATAATTGATTATTAGCACTAGTTTATGCAGCTGCCATTGGTTTTGTTATTGGATTTGGTTCATATTTTAGTTTAGTAAACACTTCAAATAATTTTATTAGATTTTTAGATGCTTGGACATTCCCGTTACTTCTATTAGCAGTCGCTATTTATATTTTTGTTTTAATTAAATGGACTATTACTTGTATTAAATATTATAAAAAAGACTCTATTTAGTTTTAATAATATTAAAACAAGTATTGACATTGTTTTTATACCCATCTTTTTGGACACCCCTATATAATGTATCTGTGGGGTAGATGAAAAAATCCCCCAAAAGGACCTTAGGGGATTTTAGTCCACTTCAAAAACACTACTTTTGAGAGGACATTATGTATTTTAAACA
>JAZOSV010000024.1:0-16556 GCA_045657345.1 Mycoplasma sp.
TATTACTTCTTGGTAAAATTGAAAATATTTTTGATGTTCGATTTTTAAATGTGAATATAGCTCATTAATTAATCATAAGGATAATTTATTTTTATTTTCTTCATCTAAATTACTTAAGGTAACAACTTTTTTTAAACGTGACATTTTACTCTGACTGTAAAAAAAAGAAAATTCTAAAAAATTACCATAAAATAATGAACGTCCATTTTTAGATTTGATTTTTCTTGAACCTTTAGAGAAACAAGTAAATTTTAAACCATACTCATTTAATAAGATAATAACCTCATCAAATAAATCATAATCATATTTAGCAATTAAATATCCTTTGCTTGTTACTATCATCTTTTATATAATACACTAAACAATTCAATTAAGTGTTGATACAAATAAAAAAGTAGAGAATAGCATAATAACAGCCACCTCCACTTTTTTAAAATACATTGTTAATTATTTTTTAATTATTTATTTTTGATTACTGTACCAGATTTACCTTGTAAAGCTTGTTCAACTTTTTTAAGATCAGCAATAATCGCTTTTCCTTTAGGATTTTTCTTAACAAATGCAATTGCAGCTTCAACTTTTGGTAACATTGAACCAGGTGCAAACTGCTTATCAGCAATATGTTTTTGCGCTTCCTTAATTGTCATTTCTTTTAATCATTTTTGGTTAGGTTTTCCAAAGTTAATTGCTACTCTTTCAACAGCAGTTAAAATAATTAATTGATCAGCTTTAATTTCAGCTGCTAAGTGAGCTAATGCAAAGTCTTTGTCAATAACACCATCAACAGTCTTAAAACCATCTTTAGTTTCAACAGTAGGAACTCCCCCACCACCACCAACAATTAAAACTGTTTTATTTTCAACTGTTTTCTTAATGCCTGCAAGACCAACAAATCCAACTGGTTTTGGACTTGGAACAACTTTTCTATAGCCTCTACCTGAATCTTCAACAATTACTGAACCAGGATTTGCTTTTTCAGCATCTTGTTTACTATTGTAGAAAGGACCAACAGGTTTAGTAGGTTTTTTAAAAGCAGGATCTTTTGGATCAACTAATGTTTGAGTTAATACATATTGAACTTGGTTCTTCATTTTTTTCTTTTTTAATTCAGAACAAATTGCATTTTGTAAATGTAATCCAATATATCCTTGACTCATTGCATTAGCCTCAGCAAAAGGTAATGAAAACCCATTTTTCTTTGCTACTTCACTATTTGCAAATGAATTAACAATCATTCCTATTTGTGGACCATTTCCATGGCCAATAATTACTTGGTGCTTGCTTTTTAATAAAGAAACAACTTTTGCAGCAGGAATCTTAACTAATTCCTTTTGTTCTTCTGGATTATCTCCAAGTGCATTTCCACCTAGAGCAATAACAATTTTAGACATTTTTTCTCCTTCAATAATTTACAATACAATAACTATTATAAAGCATATTAGAAATAATAAACAAATAATTAATAAAAATGTTAAATGAACCATCATTTTAAATAAGATGCTTTTAACCATAGTTAGATAATAAATCAATGGCTTCAAATATTCTTTTCATAACTATTCACTTGTATAAAACATTTAAAGACAATTAATTTAAGGTATTTATTTTTTGTTGTTGGTAGTAGCTTTTTGGAAAAAAATATAAAGACCACTAATATCTATATATATAGATATAGTGTTTTTCCAAGGAGTTAAAATATGGAAAAAAAATATATTGAAGTTTTTTTATATGAAAAAAACATTCGTCATATAAAGGAATTTGAAGCTGAAAATGGAAAAAAAACAAAGAAAATTTGTGTATCATTCCCAGAATTAGGTTTATGTTCATTACTTAAAAAACAAAGTGCTACTTTTTTTCCAACTAAAGAAGATGGTAATAAAAGTGATAAAAAACAATTAAAAATTGTTTTATCAGCTGATTATGAATATCAATTTTATTCTTCAAAAAATGAAGAACCAAAAATTCTTACTGGAAATGATATAAGAAATTTTTATAAAAAATTATGATCTGAAGGTAAAGTTTTTGTTTCAACACGTGAAGTTATCAAAACTTTAAAAAATGATAAAATAGCCAACAAAGAAGAATTAAATCCAATTGATCAAGCTGATGAAATTGAAAAAGAGTTATTTTCAACAAAAGAAATTCCTACACAAAAATAAACATTAATCAAAAGATAGATTTTTCTATCTTTTATTTTTGACTTTGAGTAATACAAAAATGTTTATCACAATTAAAATAAATTTATCAAATAACGAATTTAAAACTAATGACTCATTTTTCAATATCAATAATCAACCAAAACCAATTAAAAACTTTGTAGATCCAACAATTGAAAAAGAAATTTTAAATGTTTTAAAAAAATCTAATAATTGAATAAAATCTTTTCAAATTATAGCTGGTTTAACCAAAAAAATTAGTCCAATCTTATTAAGACAAATTGTTGCAAATTTAAGAATGCAAAATTACCCAATTATTGCATCAAATAAAGGTTATAAATTGAGCTATGCTAAAAATGATATTCATAAATATGTTCAAACTCGTTTAAAAGAAATTAGAAAAGAAGAAAAAATTTTACAACAATTAATTAATGGCAAATAATTTATCAAATTTTTATTCTTATAACAAAACTTATGAATATTATTCTTATTTTTTTGAAAAAGATATTTGAGAACCAATTCGTTTCTTTTTAAATTGATCATTAGAACAATTATTAAAATTTTTAAAAATTTCAAGAACAACCTTTTATCGCAAAATTAGAATGCCGACTTTAAATAATTTAATTAATGCATCACTTTCACAAATAATAGAAATAATTGATGTTGTAGAGTGAAATATAAATGCTTATAACCAAGTTTATAAATATGCTTATGAAATTTCAAAAAAACAAACAGATAAACGACAATTTACAAATATTAAAACTCTTAAGCCATATATTGAACAACAAACAAACAATATTTGCAAACTTTGCCAAAATATTTGTCAAAATGAATTTGAAAAAATAAATACATTATTAATTTATGAAAAAAATAATTAGAAAAGTTTTCAAATATATTTATGACAAAAATTGATTGAAAAACTTAATTAAAATTTCATTTTGTTTGATCTTTATTCTTTTAGGATTTGCACTAGGATTTACAATTAATTTTTTATATTTGATTTTTGTTATATTTGGCATATTTTTATGAATTTTTATGTTTGGGTTTAAGTCATATCGAAATTATAAAAAAAACAATAGTTTGATAAATTGTTTAGAAAAAAATGTATTAAATAAAATCAAATCAAAACCACCAAAAACAAAGGAGATAAAAAATGAAACCACTTAATTTATTAAATAAATTAAAAAATCAATTTGAAAATGTAATAATTGATGAAAAAAAATTAAAGAATAAAACAATTGCTAATGCTTTTATTATTAATAATCAATTCCAAATTATTAAATATAAACAAGGAACAAATAACGGATCTTTTCAATTAACTAAAATCAATGATAAAAATAAAAACTTTTACATATCTAATGATTTGAGTTTGATTATTAAAAAGGTTCGTTTATGAAAATAAAGATTAATAAAGTTTATTGATATAAAGACAATGAATTTATTGAAGTTGAAGATGATAATTTTTTGGATGGACTAATTGATATGGACGAAAGTTATACATTTAGAAAAAGGAATTAAATAATGAATAAAAAAGTAGATCAATTACAAAATTATTATAAAAACTTAAAAAAGCAAGCTCTTTATAAAATTGATAAAGTTAAACAAAATATATCTAATAATTATTCATTAGTCATTGATTATGATAATGTTGAACTTTTTTCTTTGATAAATGACTTAAAAAATACAGAACAGTCTATTAAATTTTTAAAAGAATTAGAAAATGAAGATGATCAAGAAGATCAAGCAAAACAAGAAAGAGAAAACCAATGCTTAAAACAATAGATGAATATAAGATTTTTATTGGGAAAAATGTTTTGTTAATAAGTGATCTTACTAATTTAATTATAAGCAATGTTAAAAAACAACCAATAAATAACTTAAACAATCATAATTTTATTTATCATCAAAATCCAAGAATTTTTATTAATCAAAATTGAGAAGAAATTACAAAGTTTTTCAATTTAAATAACAAATATTCAATAGAGTTTATTGCTAAATTAAAAGATACTTTATTATATTTGTTTGAAACTTGATAAAAAGAATTTAGATGTTATTGAAAGGAAAAATAAATAATGAAAAGAACAACTAAAAAATGAAGGAAGAAAACACCAAATCAGCATCGTTCTTATGGTGAAAAAAGAGATAGGGATTACAAAATAATGAAAGGAACAAAATAATGAAATATTATGTTGAAGTTTTTATTAAAGATGAATTAGTACCTGTTTTTTCAAAAACATTTACGTTTAAAAATTTGACAAAGAAAAAACATTTAGATAAGTTTTTAAAAAAAGTTAGTGAAAACATTTATTTTGAAAATGAATTACATGATGAAGGAAATGAAAACATTGAAAATGTTAAAAGTATAAGCTTATCAGAAATTGAAAGATTAGCCTTTATTTATAAAATTGATAAGAAAAAATTAATTATTGAAATGAAAGATAATGGGTTTTTAATTAAAGATAAAAACAACACTATTTATTATGAAGAATATGCTGTTGAAAAGACTTGTATTTTATGTCGGGCAAAGATGAGTAAATCATATTTAAATTATGATCAGTTCGGTGATAAATTCTTTGTTTGTAAAAATTGTTTTGAAAAGTAGAAGGAAATGATGTTATGATCAAGTCATTAGAAAGTCAAAAAATGAAACAGATTAAAATAGATGATTTAGAGTTAATTGGAAAAATTGATAAAGCATTACAAACTATTAAAGTTGATAGTGATGGTAATTGACATGTTCAAAATTAAAGGAGTTTGAAAATGAAATTAATATTAAAGGGTTATATAAAATATATCAAGAATGGTTAAGCATTAGCAATGTAATAGCGGAAGAAAAATAATGAAAAATAAAAATTGTGAATTATGTGTGAAACCAAACAAAGATTATGAGTACAATGTTTATTGTAAAAAATGTTTAGATGATTATGCACAAAAAATATCAGGGTGTATGGAAAGATTTTATAAATAGGAGCAGCAAATATGACAATCATTTTACCAATTAAACCAGAATATTCAAGTCAAATAATATCTAAACATAAGAAATACGAATATAGAACTAAAATTCCAAAACACAAGGTTGACTCTATTTTAATCTATGAAACTCACCCAACCATGAGAATAGTAGCAAAAATAACTATTAAAAATATTTTGTGTGGTTCTCCATATGAAATTTGATCAGCAACAAAAAAATATGCTGGAATTACAAAAGAACAATTTGATGCTTATTTTAGTAATTCCAAGAAGGCTTTTGCTTACGAGATAGGTGAAATAGAAAGATTTAGCAAGCCTAAATTATTAAGTGAATACGGAATTAATTATATTCCACAATCTTTTGTATATATTAATGATGGAACAATTAGAACCTAAAATTAAATAGGTTAAAATATATAAATACATATTTAATATAATATATATATTATAATTTATCATATTTTGGTATAATATAAATATCTGATAGGCAAGGATTAAAAAATGAGTAAATTTGATAAGAAAAAAGCAAAAGAAGAAGCAGTGTTTTATAACCATAAATATATTGCTTCTTATATTTGAGGACAAAGTCATTTAGAAAATGAATGCATTTCTTATATTTCTACTGAAACTTTTTTACATACAATGAATTTAAAAAAACTCGCTTTAACATATAGATTTGAAGAAGGAGATAATTTTAGTGAATATACAATTGATTTATTGAAAGGTTTAAAAGATGGATGAGATGAAATTTTATATTATTTAAAATTTGAAGATAAGAAATCTTTATCTATTAATGAATTGATTCATTTAAATGATACTTTATCTAATTTTGAACCTAAAAAAGGTGGTAAAGGAATTAGAAGTTCTCCTATTATTATTGGTGGTTGCAAATATAAACCTGAAGCAGTTTTGATTGCTTCTAAAGTTGAAGAAGAATTGAATAATATATGAAATAATCCTAATCTTAGTGAATTAGATAGATCGATTGAAATATTTTTATATATTTCAAAAACACAAGTATTTTATGATGGGAATAAAAGAACAGCATTAGTTTCTGCTTCTTATAATTTAATTAATAATGGTGTGGCTTCAGGGATTTTTATTAATCCTGAAAAGGTTAATAAATTTAAAAGACATTTAATTGATTATTATGAAGACGATAATAAAAAAGATAATATTGTTAATTTTTTAAAGAAAGAATGCATTCAATACATTCCTCAATTCAAACTTACTGAAGAATATCAACAAATCTTTAAAATTGTTAATAATAAAAAAGAAGAACAACCAGAACAAAACCCTTCACAAGCAACAAAGCATATAGCTCAGGACTTAGTAGATGTTGCTGATCAAGCTGATGCTCAAACCAAAGCAGTATCTAAAAAAGGCCAAAGGAGATAAAGTATGAAATTGAAAGTGTTTTTTAAGGATAATATAAGTGATAATTTGAGTTTATTAAAAAATAGGATAGATAGCATTTTATCTTTGTCTAATGAAAATTTAAATAATGATTTTTTTTATATTGATACAACCAGTAAAGATATTCTTATGAAGAATGATAAAATCTATCCCGAATATTATGATGATATCATTGGTAATTTTTATAATTTAGTGACAGAAAAAGGCATTTATTATAATGGTAAGCTATATAAAGGAATTAAATAATGAATAAAAAGTTTAATGATAGAGAATTTATTAAAAATTGATTTTATGATCATCAAGGTAAAATTTATAGTGCAATTGCTAAAATAGAAAATATAAAAATATCTGCTGGGGAAACTAATAAAATTATTGATGCATATTTGAATGATGAAATTCCTCATTTAGAAAATGTTGCTTTGTCTTCATTTTTTATGATCATTGGGGTATGACAAGCATATAAGACACATTTTTTAAATACTAATATGACTAATGATGAATTAGTTTTTGATATTGAAAATCTTAAAAATATCAATAAATTGATTGGTTCTTATGAAGATAGTCGTTGTGGTCATATTAGACAACATAAGGTAAGGTTAAAAAATATTAATTATATGCCGCCTGAAAGTTGAGATGAAGGTTTTTTAAATAAGAAATTAAAAAATTTTATTCATACTATTAATAAATTAAATAATGAAAATATGCAAAAAGAACTTATTGCTTTTGTTTTTAATGTTGGAGCAGAGATGATAAAAGAACAATGATTTCCTAATAGTAATAATCGTACTGTTTCATTATTTATGAATGTTGCATTATTACATAGTGGATTAGGTTTTTATTATGTACCAAAGGAAAAAATTGATGAATATAAAAGTTTAAGAAATAACTTTTATGAAAATGATAATAATAAAAATGTTTTTGTTAATTTTATGATTAATGATTGTTTCGGATCGATAAATCAATTAAAACAAGAAAAAAGTAGGTGTTTTTTGAATCAAAATGATTATTATGAGTCAGAAGATTTTATGAATGAAAATGATAATAATAAAAGTAATACACAAAAGAAATCTTCTGGGCAAGGGAGATAGAAGCAAAGGGGGTGAGTAAAAATGAGTGGGAAGTGTGATGAGATTTTGGTAGAGTATAAGAAGATGGATAGTTCGAAGGTACCACAGACTTTTACGTTAGAAAAGGTGGTAATGGAGAAGATTAAGACTTTGGCAACAAGACATAAGTTATCATTGAGTGAAGTGGTGAATGAACTATTAAAGACAGTATTGTTTGAGTAAAATTGGGAAAGGAGAGATCAGATGGAAAAACAAAGTAATGTTGTAGGACACGAGAGAGAGAGAGAGACGCTCTGCTTATAAAAGTGAATATGAAAATTTAAATTGAAAATTAGAATCTGATGTTAATGACTATGTAAAAAAACAATTAGAACTTTTAGGTTTTAAAAAACTTAAAGATTTTAATGAAGAATCTGCAATGAGTGAATATATGAAAGATTCATTAAAAGGTTCTGCAAAAACAAAAAAGAAATCAAATTTTGGAAAACCAGATTTTCATATTGAAAAATATAATATACCTGTAATTTTTGAAAATAAATTACATTTAAAATATTTACATTCTGGTAATTTAATGAAATTAAAACAAACAGAAAATGAAATTAAAAAATATGCTGCTAACGGATCTATTTATTATGCAAGAAAGATGATTCAATCAGGCAAGTATGATGAAGTTATAGCAATTGGTGTAGCTGGTGATAATGAAAGTAATGTTCGAATATTAATTTATTATGTTTATGGTTTTGGTGAAAGTAGCTATAAATACATTCAATCATGTGATACATTAAATTTTTTAGAATCTAAACAATCTTTTGATGAGTTTTATAAAGATATAACATTAAATGAAGAAGAAAAACATAATATTATTATAAAAACAAAAGAAGAAATAAGACAAAAATCTAAAAAACTAAATAAAATTTTTCATAATTTAAACATAACAGCACCACAAAGAGTTTTATACGTCTCTGGTTGTTTATTAGCAATGCAAGATTATTTAGATGAAAATAAAAAGATTATTGATGGATTAATTCCTGATGATTTAAAAGGTGGAAATACAAAAAATCATCATGATGGAGAAATTATATATGACAAAATTGAAACTTTTCTTTGTCATAAGAAAATACCAGAAATCAAAAGAGAGTTAATGTTAAAATCTTTTAGTGAGATAAAAAAAGATTATCAAAGAGATATAAAACAAGATCCCCCTAAATTTTTGCCAGAAATACAAAAAATTCTTTCTTCTCCATCTTCAATCAACAAACAATTATTTACTTTAATTTATGAAGACATATATTTATGTATTGATGGTTTATTAGGGAATAATGTTGATTTAATTGGAGAATTATATAGTGAATTTTTAAAATATGCAATGGGTGATGGTAAAGAAATAGGTATAGTTTTAACACCGCCATACATTACAAAATTAATGGTAGATATTTTAGAATTAGATGAAAATTCAAGAGTATTAGATTTAGCAACTGGATCTGCTGGTTTTTTAATTTCATCAATGAATAAAATTATTGATGTAATAAATCTAAAATATGGGAAAAATACAAAAAAAGCAAATAATGAAATTAAACATATAAAATCTAATAATTTATTAGGAGTTGAATTAAATGCTGAAATGTTTGCATTAGCAACAACAAACATGATATTAAGAGGAGATGGGAGTACAAAAATTGAAAAAGGTGATGCATTTGATATGCCAAGATCTATGTATGAGGAATTTGAACCAAATAGAATTTTATTAAATCCACCATTTAGTTACTCAGAAAATGGATTACCATTTATTTCTTTTGGTCTTGATATCATGGAAAAAAATGGAATAGGTGCAATTATTATTCAAGATAGTGCTGGTAATGGAAAAGCTAAAAAAACAGCACAAGAAATTTTAAAAAAACACACTCTTTTAGCATCAATTAAAATGCCACAAGATTTATTTGAACCAAATGCTACAGTTCAAACATCCATATATATTTTCAAAGCTCATGTTCCGCATGATATTGAAAAAATAGTTAAATTTATCGATTTTAGAAACGATGGTTATAAAAGAACAGGCAGGGGAACAATTACAATTGATAATCCTACACAAAGATATTTAGATATTATAAAAATTTATAAAGCTGGATCTGCAGCAAAAACCAAACATCAAGAAACAGATGTCAATAAAATTTATATTGAGGATTTCATTGGTTTAAATGGTGATGATTGAAATTTTGATCAACATATCAAATTTGATACAACACCTACAATCGACGATTTTAAAAGAGTAGTTGGTGAGTATTTATCATTTGAAGTAAGCAAAATTTTAAAGGGAGGAAATTAAAATGGAACTAAATTTTAAAACTTTTAAAGTTCAAGAATTATTTTATACACATAAAGAATTAAAGAAAAATTTTAATTTAGTGAAGTTTTCTAAAATTCCAACATCGAAAGGTGAGACAGCATTTATTTCATCAAAAGAATCTAATAATGGAATAGCTGCTTTTTGTAATTTAAAAAGTCAATTAAAAAATTGTATAACTGTTTCAACTAATGGCGAATGTTTAAAATGTTTTTATCATAACTATAATATTGTTCCATCAACAGATGTTGAAGTGTTAATTTTAAGAGATAAAGAACTAACACCTGAAATTGCTTGTTATATTAATGCTTGTATTGAAAAACATAAATATAAATTTAATCATTCAAATAAACCTAAAAATGATAAAGTGTTTAAATTAGAAATTTCATTACCTGTTGATGAAATAGGAACTGTTAATTGAGAATATATTACACAATATATAAAAGAAATTGAAGCACAATATATAAAAGAAATTGAAGCTTATTTAAAAGCAGCTAAATTAGACAAATGTGAGCTTTCAGAGAGAGAGAGAAAGCTATTAAATAAAATTGAAAAAAATGGATTTGTCAATTTTAGTACTAAATTAATATCTGATCTATTTAATATAAAAAATAATCCATCTCTTGATAAAAGAGATATTAAATTATGTGATGATTTTAATCTTTTTCCATACTTTACAAGAACAGAATTTAATAATGGATTTTCTGGTTATACAAAAGTAATTCCTAATGGTTATAAAATCAGTGGAAATTCAATAGCTGTTGGTTTATTAAGAATGAAATTTTTTTATATGAATAAAGATTTTTGTTCTGGACAATTTACTAAAACATTAATTCCAAAAAATAAATTTAATGAAAATTTATCATTATTTTATTTAGCTTTTTTAAATAAAAATTCAGAAAATTTAAGAGCAAATTTAGTTAGAGATTTTGATAATATAACAAACAAAATTAAGGTAGTAAATTTATCTAATGAAGATATAGAAGTTTTTATTTCAGCAATCAAGAAATTGGTTATTAATGATTTGATAAATTGATATAAAAATAAACTTGAATCATATTATATTTTTATTAAAAATTAATTAGTTTTAGGACACCTAAATTGTCAAGATTAGCAATATATTGCAGATCCTTTTTCTATACAAAATTAATCTAAAAGGATTATATTTTGGACACCAAAAAATAAATAAAAAACCACTTTTCGGGACGAAAAAGTTTTAAAAAAATAACTCATTTTTCAACAAACAAAATGGTAAGAACACCTAACATTTTGGTAGCTATATATTAGGAAACCTAATATAAAGTGAGAGTTATTCTATCTTATCAAATAACACACTTATTTGATAAGATCCTTATCCTGCTTTGTATAGCGGAATGGAGTGGAGCGGTATTTTAGAAAATGTTTGAGTGGAGCGAGTATCTATAAATCAACAACTATTCCAGCGACCGTAGGGAGCTGAAAAATAACTATGTGCTCTTACTTTACGCCCGAAAAGTAAGCAACCGTCATCAATTATCTTCATTTTTTGTATTACACAAAAGTACCAACCACCTTGGTACTTTTTCACATTTTGCTTGATTTTTTGTTTAAAAATTAAAAATGTGAAAGGTGAAAAAAATATGAAGAAGTTATTTAGCAAAAATCGTATTCAAAAATCTAAATTAGGTTTTTGTGTTGATGACAACAAAATTTACAATCTTGATAAACAAACAATTGCAAATGTTTTGTTTATGAAGTTGCCAAAAAATACTAAAACATTGTCAGAAAAAGAAATTAATAATTTAGTTAAACAAGTTATTGATTATTTGGCAAAAATTAATGGTTCGCGTTTTAACGATAATCATCAAAATGAAAAAATTAATAATTTCGTTAAATCTTATTTGCAAAAATTATTAATTGAAAAATCAAATCAAGCAATTGGTTTGTGACAAATTAGTTCAAACGATTTAAAAAACTTATCTTTCACAAAAGAGAATCAATCTTGTGATAACAATACAAATCAAAAAGAAAACGATTCAAAAATTACTCAAAGTCAAAAATAAAGGAGTCCCAATATGAAGGAAATGAAGGAAATAATAAATTATTTTGCTTTTGAAAAAAAAGGTAATTGAGACAAAATGTATGAAGCAATTCAAAACAAAGAAAGAGTTGCTACTGAAAAAATTGAAGATTTTTGAAATATTGAAAAAAATAATTACATATCAATTGTAGATGATGATTATCCAGAAAATTTCAAAAAAATCTATATGCCACCATTAATTCTTTATTATGCTGGTAATAAAGAAATTATGCAAAAAAGAAATAACATTTCACTTTATGGAAACATAACTGAAAATGATTTTTTGAAAGTTGTAAATAGAATAGTTCCAAAAGAAGGTGTTGTTTTTTCTCTTAAAATGACTGAACAAAACCTAAAGTTTGCTAAAAAATATGCAGTTGATGGTTATGATTTCATTATTGTTGATTCAGGTGCTTTTGATTCAAAATTAGCTGATGAATTAAAAACAATTCCAAATATTTTATATATGTCTGAACTTCCAGAACTAAAGAAAATCTACATAAGTAAACAACAACTTTTTGAAAGATTATTACTTGGTGTATCAAGTCAATCAATCTTTTTAAATCCAAATGATCAACCTGAAGAATATATAAAATTTGTTAATATCAATGCTTTTGAAAAAAGAAAGTCATATTTTATTGGTAACAAAACAAATGTTCCAGAAAATTTACCTGGTGTAAATGTTGAAGTTGATAATATTAAATTTACTAAAACAGGTAATGGTTTGGCATCTTGTTCAACTCCTAAAGCTGATGAAAAAGAAGATCAGTCAGAACAAAAGCCAGAACAAACAAAATCAACAAGTCAAAGTAGAAGTAATTAATTTTAAGCAATTATAAATACATTTAAAACTTCTTAATACATAGATAGTGATTTAATTCAATTTTTATTAATTTTTTTAGCGCCTAAAAAGGCGCTTTTTGTTGTAAAAGTACTTTTTTCATAAAAAAATAGCACATATTATATCACATAGTATTTAGTTTTTCTCATTTATGTGCTTGTTAGGTTCAAAAGTACCAACCACCCTGGTACTTTTTCACATTTTGCTTGATTTTTTGTTTCATAATGAAAATATATGATATTTTTTAGCAACAAAAAAAGGAGTTCTTATGAATATTGATAAAATCGATTTAAATTATGCAATGAGTAATAATTTTAATTACAATCATTTACCAAAAAATGATAAAGGTGTAGTGAGCTATGGTTTCAAAACATTAGCAATTATTAATTACATTATTGGAATTCATAAAACTAATTTAAACAAATGTAGAAATAAAAATAAAAAAGATCATAAATATTTTTGAAACCAACAACAAAACAAATATATCCTTATTCAAAGCAATCAATGTGTAATTAAATATAAGATAATTGCTAAAAGATTTGCTTGTTCAGAAGAATTAGTTAAAAAAGTTGTTCATAAATTAACATTAATTGGTATGTTAAAACATTTCCGCTTTCAATTTGATGATCATAAGTTTTCAAATTCTTGAATTTTTGAAATCTTATGAAATGAATTTGTACCTGTTTTCAAATCATTAAGAGTTTTAAACAAAAAATACTTAGCTTCAATTAATATAAATGATAACCTTATGCTCTCTAATTTTCCTAATGGTATTAATCCAGATGATCTTGTACCTGATAAATTCCCAACTATTGTAAAAGATGACAAAATTAATTTAGATGAATTACCAGATGACCGCATTATGTGGGAATGAAATGATGAAGAATAAATAAATCACAAATCACATCCTCATCCAAAACAAAAATAAAATAAACAAATTAATGAATAGAATATTGTGTAAAAAGACTCTTTACAAGTTTTCACTTATCAAAAACTAACATATTATTGAAAAATAGATCAGAACAAGTGCTGATCTTTTGCTTTTTTTTATAAAATTACCAGTGCTTTAAAAATAAAGTACCAGTGGTTTTAACTAAAATTACCTATGCTTATAATTGAAATTACCTATGCTTGAAATAAAATTACCAGTGCTTTAAAAATGAATATACCAGTGCTTGGTTTTTGAAATTACCACCCTATATTAATTTTATTTATTAGTATTAAATTATTAAACATAAATATATTAATTGAATATATTAATGAATCTTACTTACCACTCTCCCTACATTTGGTAAATTAGTTCTATTTAATTTTTGTAAATAAAACACATTAATTCTTTAGTGTGCTTTTTTATTCATCTTATTTTTGTATTACACAAAAGTACCAGGGTGGTTGGTACTTTTTCATTATTTTGATCTTTTTATGATGAATAATCAAATTAGAAACATTGAAAGGTAAATTAATATGCAACGTTTAGATGAAAAAACAATAATTGTTGATGTTGGAACTTGAGAATATAAAAAAAGCAAATTGCTTATTTATGATATTACAGACATAACTTCTAAAGTTCTTGATGCCATTAGAACCTTTTGGTCAACTAATCAAGATGTTGATATAAAAGACAACGAAGAAAAAATAAAAGAAATTTGAATATCAGGATCATACACAAGATGAGTTGAATGTATGGAACGAGACTTTTATTTTGCAGTTAGATGTTTAAAAGTTGTAATTGAAGAAAATATAATTTTTACTGATGATGCTGGTAATAATCATAATTGTGAACCATTAATTGCTGCTTTAAAAAATGATGAACATCCTTTAAACATTACACAAACAAATCAAATTTATACAATGTTTTATAAAAATCACAATAATTGAACTTGATCAAGTTTATTTGAAGAACTTAAAAAACAAAATCTTTTTGACGAAAAATTTCTTGAAAGAAAAATCAAAGATATTGAAATTGCTAAAGAAGCACCTTTTGTACTTCATTATTTATCAAATTTTGCTGATCAAGAAGATCAGTCAGAACAAGATACAAAATTTAACAAAGGACAAAGATAGGAGAAGAAGATATGAAAAGAAAATGAAAACCAAATAAAAAAGAAAAAGAAGAATTTAAAGCAAAACTTTGGGAACAGGAAAAACAATTGGCAGAATTAATTAATTGCTATCAAAGTGAAATTAAAGATGCTTATTGAAATGATAATAAAAGTTCATTATATTTATTTTTAAATAATGGAAATAGTTACAGAATTTCAACTCATCATTTACCAAATAAAGATTGAAATTTTAAAATATTTGGAATTGGTGAGAAGTATAGAAATTGTAGTTTTGTTCAAAAAGAAATAGTAACAAATAGCAGAAACAATATTATTAGAAAAGCATTTGAATTATTAGAAAATTCAAAAAAACCAGAACAATCAAAACCACCAAAAACAAAGGAGATAAATATGATTACTAAAAAAGTAAATGAAAAATACGAAGAACTATTAAGTTCATTAAAAGATTTAAGAGCAGCAATAAGCGAATTTTTAGAAGAAGCACCGGAAAACTTAAATTATGTTAATAAATGAGAAAATTCAAGTAATTTTAGCATTTGAGATTTAATAAGTGATATTGATAATACATATTGAATCGAAAGCGTTTGTCAAAAAGAAGGACAATTAAGGGAAATTTGCGACGAAATAGAAGAATTACAAGTAACAAGTGAACTATCAAAATTAAGCGGACAAGGAGGTAGGAATTATGGGGCAAAGAACACAATTATTTCGTTTAACAAAAGAAAATAAATGAGAAACATATCACCAACAATGGGGTTGTGGTGAAAATATGCAAAATTTTTTTGTAGATAATGAGTTGAATAAAGAATATTTATTAGATGAAACATCTACTTTATTTTCCCACCTACATTTTAATAATAACAATGGGTTTTTATTAATTGATGATATTAATAAAAAATACACTTTTATTCTTGGTTATGAAGAAGTAGCAATTTTTACTCCCGAAGTAAGAAAAAAAATTGACTTATTATCTAAAAATTATGAAAAATATACTGAAAATTTATTTGCATTAGCGATTGAAACACCATTAACTTATATGGAATATCTTTCATATGATCATCCAGATGTAGAAGTTGATCAGGTTTTTGATGAAATTAGTTATTTTGATGATTATTCATTAATGAGTAGTAAAGAAGTTAGAAATTTTTTAATTGATCAAGCTAAAGCAATATTAATTGGTGATAAAAATAAATTTTATAATGAAACTATTGCTGTTTATCAAAAACATATTGACTGAAATAAGCTTAATAATATTAAATTGACATTAGATGATGATTCAACTAATAAACCAACGCCATCTAATACTACAGGTCAAAGTAGATAGAGGATTAAGGTTTATTAAAAAACAAAAGTCGGTGGAGCGACCAACCGACTAAACAAAAAATTTGATTTATTATTCCCACTACTTGATCTCTTAACCAACCTAAAAAGTTGAAGGCGTACCAATGGCTGCCTACTAATAATTATAACTAAATTTTAAAAAAATGAAAGGAAAATAAAAAAATGTGTTTTTATACCCATCTTTTTGGACACCCCTATATAATGTATCTGTGGGGTAGACGAAAAAATCCCCCAAAAGGACCTTAGGGGATTTTAGTCCACTTCAAAAACACTACTTTTGAGAGGACATTATGTATTTTAAACAA
>JAZOSV010000025.1:0-5153 GCA_045657345.1 Mycoplasma sp.
TTTTTTCTTTTATCAATTTCAGATAAGAAATAATTATTTATCTTATTAGTTAATGTATTATTATGATTTTCATATATTAATGAGTAATCTAAACGATTAAGAAAATTATAATATATATCTTTTCTAAATCATATGTGCTCATCTGGTAATTCTATTTTACATAAATCAATGATATTTTCAACTGAAGCTACTGTACTACCAGTTGCTAATATTCATATTTGTTTAAAATTACTTGATCTTATATAGTCAACAAATGACATATTTCTATATTTTGATCAATATGGAATAAGTAAATTGTCTATCAAAATGTTTGAAATAATATAATTCAACAATGTAGATTTACCTGTTCCAGGACCGCCATTAATTGAAATATATTTATTATCTCTTATTATACTTCTAAAAGCAGATAATGTCTTAAGTTGACTTCGTTCTAGTCCTCTTGAATTATCATTGAAACTTGATGAATAATAATTAATATCATATATATTGTTATAAAATTCATTTATATATAAGTCAAATGTGTAATTATAACAAAAATTATAATTCTTATCATTATGTTCATTTTCTTTAAAAATAAAATTTATTTTCTGTGGATATTTTTGAATTAAATAATCTAAATAATTAAAAATATTTATATCAGAATGTTTATCATCGTTTTCTTTAAAATTATTATGTCCATATAAAATATAATTTAAACTTTTTAATATGTCATTTAAAACCATACTATTTAATTATAAGCAAATAATTAGCGAAAATGAACCATTTATAAAAAAGTAAGTTCTCCATACTAATATTAAATATGGAGGATTTATGTTTTTTAAGAGATAAATATGATTTAGTAAGTGAATTTCAACTTAGAAGGTTAAATTTTTGGAGGTTTTTGAGCCGAAACTTGAATAAACATGGCGAGATAGTCAACACAATAAAATTCAAAACAAAAGAACAATTTTATGCTTATATTAATAGGAAATTTAAATATTCAAGAAGCCAAACAAAAAGATTAATTAAACAATTTAGTACTTCACTAGATAATGAAACTTGTATTAAATTTGTTAAACACAAAATAGTTTTTTAGAACTACATAACAAATTTTCAATAGCGAAAATAAACCAAATTATTGGTTATTATAAACATTTTTTTAATAATTCAAAAACTAAAAATAAATTAGGTCAAGAAGTATATATTCCATTCACTTTAATGGATTTTTATTATGCTGATGAAAGAGATTATTCTTACAACACTTTGAGAAGAATATTAACTGCAAATAACATTTGTTGTGCATTTTCATATAGAAGTACTAAAAAGAAAATTAAATATAATTTACAAAATCAAGAAGTAAAAGATATTAAAACCATTGAGATGATAAATCAATGTTTGAACTATAAATTATCTAGGCATTATAAAGCAATTAGAAAACAAAGAATTATGGGTCAAGTAGTTGAAATTGATGGATGTATTCATGAATAAATTCCAGAAATTGGTAAGTGTAATATCTTAGCAATTGTTGATGCAGGAACTGGAGTTCTATTATCAGCTTCATTAGATTGACAGGAAACAAACAAAGCTTATATAGAAACAATTATTAAGCTTGTAGATAAATATGGATTACCTAAAGCAATTTATGGTGATTGTCGTAGAAGTATCTTTTCAGATGGAATAAATAGTACAAAAATAACAAGACCTTTAAATGAATTAGGTGTGATGGTAAAATGTGAATCATTTCCAGAACACAAACCAAATGTTGAATCAATGTGAAAGATTTTACAACAATCATTATGATCTTATTACACCAGAGAAAAATTAAGACTTATGAACAATTTGAAAGTTTTGTCAATAATGAATTGTGTGATTGATATAACAAAAGATTTAGAAAATTCATTAGCTCATTAAATCAATTTGATCATATTGAACCTGAAATCTTTAAAAATAATTTTGTTGTTTCAGAAACAAGAAAAATTAGAAAAGGAAACTATTTAAAAGTTGATGATAGATACTTAGCTCCATTTAATAGGGAAAATAAAAGAGTGGCAATGGAGAAAAAGGTTCAATCAATGTTTATTGAAATCTAACTTCTGAAAATAAACCATATGTGAAGTAGGTAGTGAGAAATGTTACCTAAAAGATATTGACCCATTAGTAGAATCATTTAATCCAAAAGAATTAGATCCTTGAACTCCACTACTTGATGAAAATGAAGAAATTATTATGAATCTAAAAGACCAAATATGTAATTTACAGGAAGAAATAACAAATTTAAAACTAAAATACATTACTAATAATATAAATATTTAAATTCAGGAGGTAAATGGAGAATTTCTAAAAATTTAGGACTATTTTATGTAGAATATTGGTGTGGATAATTTACCGATACTTTAAAATTTTCATATGATGGTCCATTTTTGCTAAGTTTTTACAGTTTTTAAGTGGACTTAAAAATTCCCAATAATATTGATTGGGGATTTTTTCATCTACCCCAATTATAATTATAGGGGTTGTTCAAAAAGAAGGTTTCAAAACAAACGAAATGATTAATGAACTATTAGAAAGAAAAGCTAATAGAGCAAATGATTGAAAAAATTATTAAGTTATATTAAATTTAAATAGTCTCATAAATGTTAATTGGACTATCTTTGTGAATCATTTGGCTAAGCATAGTTGAGCAATGATCTAGTGTTAAATGTAGCTTTCTCATACAGCTATTTATAATTATATTTGTTATGTTGTATTAAGTAACACAATTGGTAAATAAAGTCATCATTAGCTATCATTTCAAATAAATCAAAAATATTATTTAATGGGATATTTGATGTTTTATTATCTTGTTTTAAATTAACAATATATGCTTTCAAAATGTCAATTGATTTATTGATTAAAATTGACATAGCAGCTAAATCATATTTTTTAATATATTTATTTTTTACCAAGATTTCACAAACAACATCTTTATCTCATTTTTGATTATTTTGATCAAAAGCTAAGCTAAGACATGAGATAAAATTATTGTAGAATGTATCAGCAATTGCTTTTTTAGATGTAATAGCAAAAACAAATAAATCAATTATTGCTTTGTTATCTAATGAATTAAAATTTAATAATAGAGTATTTTTATTAATTATTTCATATTGGAAATAGTCTATCAAACTTTCAAGTAAGACAACTGGTTTATTCATTTTATTTGACATTAATTTATAGATAAAGTAATTATAATTTTTTAATTTCTCTTTGAAATATTTAAGATTTTTTTCACTTTTTTTCATATCTATATTAAATTTTAACATATTGATTAAGGATGTATTTATTAATATAATTAATTCATTATGACAAAACACTTATATATTCATATCCCATTTTGTAAAAATATTTGCTCATATTGTGACTTTTGTCGTACTAAGGTTAAAAGAGATGATAACATCATGTCTGAATATGTTGATTTAGTTATTAATTTTGTAAAAAAAGAATCATATGAAAATCAATATTCATCTATTTATCTTGGTGGTGGAACACCAAATTTTTTACCTGATAAGTTATTAGATAAACTATTATCAAATTTAAAATTATTTTTAGATAAAACAAGTGATTATGAATATTGTTTAGAATGTAATCCTGAATTCATTAATGAAGAGCAAGCTAAGATTTTCTTAAAACATGGGATTAATAGAGTTTCATTGGGAGTTCAATCAGTAAATAATAAAATCTTAAAATCAATAGGCAGAGACCATACTGTTGAGGATGTTCAAAAAGCTATTAATATTTTATATAAAAATAAAATTACTAATATTAATCTAGATTTTTTATATGCTCTACCTAAGTTAACTAATAATGATTTAAATGAAGATATTAAATTTGCTATAAAGAATAATATTAAACATTTAAGTTTTTATGCCTTAGAAATAAAAGAGGGTTCATTAATGAAAAAACAAGATATTTTAGTTGATGAGGATCAAGCAGCTGAACAATTAGAATTTGTTCAAAAAACATTAGCTAAAAATAAATATAAAAGATATGAAGTATCAAATTGAGCACTTGAACCAAAATATGAATCAATTCATAATAAGGCATATTGATTAACTAATGATTGAAAAGCAATTGGTATTGGAGCAAGTGGTTTTGAAGAAAATGTTATGTACAAATGAGAGGGAGATTATTTAAATTGAAAAAGAGTTGGTTATAAATTAGGACTTAAGGAATTATATTTACAAGTTTTGATGATGGGTTTACGTTTAGTAGATGGTATTGATGTGATTAATAATGAAAGAAACTCAGAAGCATATAAAACTTATTTTAATGACTTAACTAATTGTTATATTAAGGATGGAAATTTAAAATGTATCAACATTAATTTATTACATGAAAGCTTATTAAATATTGTTGATGAAACAAAAGAGAAACAATTATCAAATGTTATTAATAAAGTTTATGAGGAAGAGGAGTAATTAATTGCGTTTAAGAAATGATCCTAAAGCTCAATGTATTATTAATGAAAATTCACACTTTTTTATATTAAATCCCCAAGTTTGAAAAGGTCAATGAAAAAAAATATTTCAAAACAATAATGATATTTATTTAGAAATTGGTTCAGGAAAAGGACAATTTATTATTAATAAAGCTCTATCACATCCAAAGATTAATTTTATAGGTATTGAAAAAAATAAGGTAATATGTGCTAAGCTTTTTAAAAAATATAATTTGCTTGAAACTAAACCTAAAAACCTAATTATTTTAAATATTGATGCTCTAAATTTATTAGAAGTTTTTAATAAACAAGAAATAGCTAGAATTTTCTTAAATTTTTCTGATCCATGGCCTAAAAAAAGGCATCATAAAAACCGTTTAACACACAAAAAATATTTATATATGTACAAAATTATCTTATCTACCAATGGAATTATTGAACTTAAAACTGATAATAATGATTTTTTTGAGTGAAGTTTAGAATCAATTAGTAATGAAAAATGAAATATAAAATATCAAACGAGGGATTTATATTTAGATTTAAATAATGAAAATAATCATAATAACATTCCAACTGAATATGAAGAAAGATTTAAAAAACTAGGTAACAAAATTAATAAAGTTATATTTTATCCATAATAATCTAAAATTTATTTAAGTATTGTAAGATGAACAATTAATCTAAAAAGATTTTTAAATAA
>JAZOSV010000026.1:0-3571 GCA_045657345.1 Mycoplasma sp.
TAGTTTAACTAAAGTCCCAAGTTACTTTATAATGAATTATCAAAAATTTTTCAATCATTTAAATATTAACACATTGAAAGAAAAAATTAATTCTCTTTATGAATTAGAACTTCAAATTAAATTGAATAAAATAGATAAAAAATTAGCATTAAAGGAAATGATTATTAATTGATTAACAAATTAATTTAATTAGTAAAATAATAGTATGAATAAAGAGAAATATCTTAAGAAAATACAAAATAAATTTTTTCTAAAAAAAGGTCAATTTAGAATTTCTTATTGTTGAATTTCTAATTATAAAATTAAATTATTTCATGTAAAAACATTAAAACATTTTCGAGAGTTTGTTGAATCTTTATATTTTATGGATGATTATTGTGGATATTTATTGAAGCCACAATTTATTTTTGAATTAAAAAAAAACCAAATTAATTTTGATATTGTTCTTTTAAATCAGAATTTAAAAATAATGCAACTATATCCAAATTGTAAAAAGGATTTTGTATTAAATATGATGACAAATCCTATGGCTATCTTGATCTTAAATGAAAATAGCATTAGCTTTTTAAAAATAAAAATTAATGATGTTTTAAAACTTTCAAAAAATGATTTTAATTAAAAAATTATTTATTTATAACTTCTAAACAACGTAAACAAATGTTATTATCATCAATTATTTGCTTTGAAAAGTAATTTCAACATCGATCACAACGTTTAAATGAACTTTTTTTAATTTCAATACTTGTTTTATTTTCTTTAATAACTAAAACTTCTGCAACATTTAATCAACGTTTTAATAAGCTTGTACTAATATCAAAATTATCATTAATTATAACTAATGCTTCATTTGGTTTTTTTAATAACCCTTCTTGTCTAGCTATTTCAAGCTTGTTATATATTTCATCTTTTAATTTGAAGAAATTTTTCATCATATTCAATTCATTGTCACTAAAAACAACATCTAAAGTTTCTGGAAATTCTTCTAAATTAATACTTTGTTTTTTATTTAGCTTGTTAAACAATTGATATGCTTCTTCACATGTGTGAGGTAAAATAGGGTTAAGTGCTAATAATAATTTTTCTAAAATATAATAAATAGTAGTTTGACTTTGCCTTCTTGATAAACTATTATATGAGTCACAATATAATTCATCTTTAATAATATCAAAATATCATTGGCTTAATTCAATTGTAAAATTAGTGATAGCCTTAACAATAGAAATAAAATCATAATTATTATATGAATCTCTAATTAATATTAAAATTTTATTTAAACGATAAATTACATAACGATCTTCAATTCTTAATTCATTCTTTATATCTTTTTTTGGATCAAAGTCACTTAGATTGGATAATGAAAATCTTAATAATGTATTTCTAATTCTTCTATAAGTCTCAGCAACTTGTTTAATCACATTATTACCTATTCTAGTATCAACTGAATAGTCACTACTTGCAGCTCATAATCTTAGAATATCTGCGCCATATTCATCACAAATTTTTAATGGATCAATCGTGTTACCTAATGATTTAGACATCTTATTACCTTTTTCATCTAAAACAAATCCATGCTGTAATAAATACTTGTAAGGAGCAGCATCATTTAAAATAACTCCATTGATAAGTGAAGAATTAAATCAACCTCTAAATTGATCTGAGCCCTCAAAATATAAATCGGCAGGATAAGGTAATTGGTAATGTTTTAAAATATTAAATGAAGAACCTGAATCAAATCAAACATCTATAATATCTTTTTCTTTAAAATATTTTTTTGATTGGTTCATTCATTTAGGAATAAAATATTCAGCTGACTTAGAAAATCAAACATCAATTCCTTCATTATCTAAAACATTAATAATATGTTTAATCAATTTGATATCAGTAATAGGATTATGATTTTCATCAAAAATAATTGGAATTGGCACTCCTCAACTCCTTTGTCGAGAAATGCATCATTCTTTACGTTTTAAAACCATTTCTTTAATGTGATCTATGTTTTTTTGATTAGTGCTATGAACTTTTTTTAATGCTTTTAAAATGTCATCACTAATAGCATCAATATTTACAAATCATTGCTTAGTAGCTCTATACATTACTGGTTTTTTACTTCTTCAATCATGAGCAACAGAGTGGTTAATTTGCTCTTGAAATAATAAGTTATTGCTTGCTATTAATCGGTCAATAATTAAGTCATTAGTTTTTAAATAAAATTGATTAATTAACTGGTCGTCATTTACTTCGCTAGTAAATTTACCATCATCATCTATTGGGCAAAAAACGTTAATATTGTATTTCTTACATGCATAATAATCATCCAATCCAAAACCAGGAGCATTATGTACTAGACCAGTTCCATCATTATTACTTACATAATCTGCTAAAATTATAAATCCTTCTCTTTGTTTATATAAAGGATGAGTATATTTTATATATTCTAATTTAGAACCTTTAAAAACTTCAACTTCTTCATAATTGTGAAATCCAATTTTATTCAATACTCTTTCTTTTAAATTGTTTGCAATTATAAAATATTCTTTGTCTTTTTTAAATAATAAATAATCTACATCCTTATTAACAGCAATTGCCAAATTACTAGGAATAGTTCATGGTGTTGTAGTTCAAATAATAAATTTAGTATTAGTAGGAATTATATTATTTTCTTTAGCATTAAACGTTACAAAAATTGCAGGATCAGTAACATTATAATATTCAATTTCAGCATCAGCTAAAGCGCTTTTAGTGCTTCATGATCAAAATACAGGTTTATAATCTTGAAATACTAACTGTTTTTCTACCATTTTAGTAAATAAACTTAACTCATCTAATATAAATGTTTTATCTAATGTTAAATATTTTTTTTCTCAATTAGTTAATAAACCTAAACGATCAAATTGAGATTGTTGAATTTCAACTTGTTTTAAAGCATATTCATAACAAGCTTTTCTTTTACTAATAGGATCATTAATGGTTTCAAAAGATTTATCTTTCTTTGAGATTGCATTTTCAATCGGCAAACCATGTGTATCTCAACCATAAATAATTGGAGCATAATAACCAAGCATAGATTTTTGTCTTACAATGATATCTTTTATAATTTTATTCAATGCATGACCAACATGAATGTTACCATTTGCATAAGGCGGGCCATCATGTAATATAAATGAATTATTTAACTTATTTTGTTTTAAAACTAATTCATAAATACTTAAGTCTTTTCACATTTTTTGAAAAATAGGCTCTTTAACATTTAAATTAGCTTTCATTTCAAAATCAGTTTTTGGCATTAAAAGTGTGCTTTTATAATCTTTTTCCATATATTCTAAATATAATTAGCCTTTACTAAATTATAAAGCATTTTAAAAGGTAAATACAATAATCCTAAGAAGATATAGGAATTAAAAACAATATAAAATATGCCTAATGAAGATAATCCTGTTTTAATGACACTATATTCATTCCCAACACTTGTACAATAATAATTCATAATTAAATTCATTGCAGATCAATGATTAGAATTAATATTTAAATTACTAGAAGCATTAATAAAATATATTAGTAAAATAAAAAATAA
>JAZOSV010000027.1:0-3428 GCA_045657345.1 Mycoplasma sp.
TATTGATTGATGAATTTAAAATAAAGATTTATAAAATATTACTCATTTTCTTTTGTTAGTTCTCTATCTGAATTTATTTTAGTTTCGGACTGTAAATTATTATCATTAGTAATATTATCTTTTAATTTTTTATTACTTAAATTTTTATTTTCTTTTTCTTTTTTTGATTCAGTAACTCCAAACTTATTTCTTACATTAGAAAGCATAACTTTAATAGTAATACCATATGCTAAACTCATTATTAATCATAATCCTTGACCTATTACAAATAAGATAAAATTAGATAATAAATAATTTTGAGTTTTATTTGAAAAAATATCTTCAATTCTTGATGAAATCTTTTTAAGATCATCATTAAGACTATTGATTGCATTTTCAATGTCAGTTTGATTTGAAGCATTCATAACAATATCATTAGTTTTTTTAACTAAAGTGGATGCTTCATTAACAAATCCAGATGATCAAGTAATTATATATTGTATGACTAAAATATATCCAATTAAAACCAAAATTGCAAACAAAATAATTAGACCTTGCATAGTCAATCTTGTAATAAAAACTTTTTTAACAGGAACAACATCACGTTTATAATCTGATCATCCCCTAATAATGTTTAATAAAAAGGCAATAATTCTTATTGAAACAAAAATAGGAAAAACACAAAAAATTAAAATTATAAACTTGGGTAATAATCCTATTAATCTAGAAAAATCATTTAATAATAAATGAACAGTTCTTTTTGCTTCTTCTACATTGTTAAAATTTGTATTAAATGATTTATATGTATTTAAAGAATCAATTATTGTGGAAATTAATAATCCTATACCAATTGAAAATACAACTAATGGAACAATAACTGTTGATAATCAAGTAAATATTTTAAATTTCCTAATTATAAATGGTGAATTTTTATCTTTTCTTATTAGTGATAATTCTTTTCTAATGCTCATTTACTTGATTCTATCATATTTATTTATCATTTTTATAAGTTAAAATAATAACATAGGGGAGATGAAAATGTTTTATTCCTTTAAAGAAAAAGATATAAATGGTAAAATAGTAGATTTTAATCAATTTAAAAACAAAGTTGTATTAATTGTTAATGTAGCTTCAAAATGCGGAAACACTAAGCAATATAAAGACTTGCAAGATCTTTATGATAAGTATAAAGATAAAGGCTTTGAAATATTAGGTTTTCCATGTAATCAATTCTTTTTTCAAGAACCTAAATCAGATAGTGAAATTCTTGAATTTTGCCAAACTAAATATAATGTTACATTTAAGATGTTTAGTAAAATTAATGTTAATGGTCCTGAAGCTAATGATTTATATGTTTATTTGAAAGAAACTTTTCCATGAACAGCAAGAGCAAAAAATGTTAAATGAAATTTTGAAAAATTTTTAATAGATAAAAAAGTAATATTAGAAATAGAATTTCAAATAAAACAAATCCAAAAGAATTTGAAAATGAAATAGTTACTCTATTAAATGAATAAATTAAATGTAAAATTGATTTTAATATGTTAGCACTAATGGAATTCCCCACTTTTTGCTAATGGTAATCCCCTAGGTATTTTATTTGTATCACAAATAAATATTTATTAACTTATTTTAGTTATCATCATCTGATAAATTACTTAAATCCATGCCATTTTCTTTAAGGGCTTGATAAGTTCTATATGATTTACCATTAATGATGATTATTATTGAATGATGTAACAATCTATCTAATATTGCATTTGCAATAACATTGTCTTTAAATAATTCACCTTATTCAGCAAAAACTTTATTTGTCATGATTATATAAGTGATTTATTTTCATAAAATTTATTTACTAATTGAAAGAATATGTTACCGATTTCTTTATCTAATGGTAGATAACCAAGTTCATCAATAATTAATAATTTATATTTTGCATAAAATTTTAATTTTTCATCTAATGAATAAAATATGTTGATCTTTTTCCTTCAATAGCTTTTATTCCAATGCTAATAGATAAATGCACTTTACCTACACCAAAATTTCCTACAAAAATAATATTTTGCTTTTTCTGAATAAAATCTAATGTTGCTAATTCTAAAATTTTATTTTGATTTAAATTTGGTTGAAAAGAAAAATCAAATTCTTCAATTTTTTTAATTGAGAGAAATGATGCTAACTTTATGTTCATCATATTTTTTCTTCTCATTATAAAATTTGATTCCTCACTCAAAATTAAATTTAAAAATTCAATGTATTTGGGATCTGAAAATTTATTTGATGTAAGTAATTCAAACACATAATTTGAAGTGGTCATTTTATGATTCTAAATATTTTTTTATTTCTTGCATTGCTTATTCTATATTCGCTTTTCAGTCAAAAATAAATCCATAACTTTTAATGAATTATCTATATATTTTTTCATTAGATCATTTGTCTTATTATAATTATCCATTAATGTAAATAAATCAATCAAATGGTTTTCTTTATATTGTTTATGATATTTAATTTTACCTTCTAACAAATAATGCCTTGTGACAATATTACCATATATAATCAATTGTCATTTTATTGTCTTCAATTATAACTTTAACCTCCTTATTTATTAAGTGTTTAGGCACAGAATACAAATTGTTATCAAAAGAAATTAAAGCTTGATTATTTACTTTTCTATAAATTTTATTTTGTAAGTATTTAGTCGCAATAACATCATTAATTTTGTTTTTATTCAATTCATTTATTTCATATCTTAAGAATAAATTATTCGGTACAAAACCAGTTCCATGATTAATATTTGAATTAATTTTAATTTCTAATTTTTTAATAATATTTATTACATCATTAATGGTTTCAATTTCATTATTGTAAACCTTTAATTCATCAATACATTTTGCTAGTGCTTCAACCTTACCTTTTGTTTCTGGTCTATGAACTTTACATGCATAAATGGAAAAGTTAAAATACTTTGAAAATTCATAAAACTTAGGATTAATCACATAAGAATTTCGTTCTAAATTATTTGGTTGATAAATAACAGTTTTCATGTTATCAAACAATATTGTTTAGCTACACCATATGTGTCTTTAAAAGCATCAATCAAACATCTCATTATAGTATCTTGTTTTTATCAAATGTAACATATAACTTTACATATCTTGAAAAAGATAATTTATATAAAAGTACATTAAACACAATTTTTTCATTTCGCTTATTGTATAAATAAAAATTTTCTTTTCAATCTACTTGCACTTGATCATCAGGAAGTGTCTTATAAAACAAGGATTGATTTTTAACTGGAGTGTTTTTGCATTGTTTAAATCACCATCTTTCCGGACTGGCTAGTAAAATTAAGTTGGACAATAAAAAATCCCACCAAATATAATTGGTAGGATTAGTCCACTTATTTTTAAACACTTCCGAAAGGGACCTATATGTATTTTAAACATAAA
>JAZOSV010000028.1:0-6844 GCA_045657345.1 Mycoplasma sp.
AAGATTAACCAAAATAGATGGTAAATGATTTACACCTACTGAATATGAAAAAAATTTATATAATGAAAGTGGGCAATTTATTTAAAACTGTCTATCCAACTTAATTTTACTAGCCAGTCCGGAAAGATGGTGATTTAAACAGTTTCAAAACACAAAGTGTTAAAATACCTTCTTTTTGATATAATAAATATAGTTTATATATAAAATTTTAAGGATCTAGTATGGCAAAACCTGAATTAGTTAAATTACTAAGAGAAGCAACACAAGCAGGTATGAGCGATTGTATAAAAGCTCTACAAGAATGTAACGATAACCTTGAAGAAGCACAAAAATGATTGAAAGAAAAAGGAATAGCTAAGGCTAGCAAAAAAGCAGGCGCTGTTGCCTATGAAGGTATTGTAAAAGCTGGAATTAGTGATAATAAGGCAGTTATTATTGAAATAAATTCTCAAACAGATTTTACTGCTAAGAATGAAAATTTTATTAAATTAGTCAATAATGTTTTTGATACATTAATGAAAGATATAAAGACATCATGTGTAATTGATCAGAATACAGTTAGTGTTAATGGGATGCCATTAAGTGAAGTTGGTGTTGAATTAACTGCTACAACTGGAGAAAAAATTGCATTTAGACGTGGAGAAGTTTTTATTGCAAATGGAAATGAAACAATTGCCTCATACACTCACTCTAATAATAAGATAGCAACTGTAATAGTTTTTGATAATAACATTAGTGAAGAAGCAAGCAAGGATATTGCTATGCATGCAGCAGCGATGATGCCTAAATATTTAAATATAGCTTCAGTTGATGCTACTTATCTTACATCTGAAAAAGAAATCTTACACAAGCAATTTCTAGAAGAACTTAAAAATATTAAGGATGAAAAAGCTAAAAATGAAAAGGAAAAACGAGCAGATGCTATTGTTGAAGGTAAAATAAAAAAACTATTGAAAGAGGTTTGTCTTGTTGAACAACCATTTGTTAAGGACCCTTCAAAAACTGTTGGTCAATATGCAAAAGAACATGGTGCTAATATTATTAAAATGATTAGATATGAATTGGGTGAGGGGATTGAAAGAAAAGAATCAAATTTTGCTGATGAAGTTGCAGCACAAATGAGATAGTACTAAAAGTTGGTCAAAATAAAAATATGGAGAGAATCTTACTAAAAATTTCTGGCGCTTGTTTAAAAAATGAAAATAATATAATTTCTTTTAAACAAATTGATAATTTGGCAAATCAAATTGTAGAGGTATCTAAAAAATATTCAGTTTCAATCGTTATTGGTGGCGGAAATATTTGACGAGGTAATTTTTCAAAAGAATTAAAAATGGACCAAAATCTGGCTGATTATATGGGAATGACTGCTACTATTATTAACTCATTGGCATTAAGCAATGTATTAAAAAATAAAAAAATTAATGCAAAGGTTTATAGTGCATTGAATTGTCCTGACTTATGTGAAAAATTTTATATTAATAAGGTAGAAAGATTTTTATCAAAAAAAGGATCAGTTGCCATTTTTGCTGGTGGTACAGGTAATCCTTTTTTTACAACTGATACTGCAGCAGCTTTAAGAGCTAGTGAATTAAAAATTAATAAAATTCTAATGGGTAAGAATGGTGTTGATGGTGTCTATGACTCAGACCCTAAAATCAATAAAAATGCTACTTTTTATAAAAAAATATCTTTTAAAGAAATTATTGATAAAAAACTTAAAGTTATGGATTTAACATCCTTAACATTATGTGAAGAAAATGATATTGATATTATTGTTTTTAACATTGATAAAGAAAAAGGTATTATTGATGCATTAAATAAGAAGAATAGGTTTACTTTAATTACAAAAAAGAGGTAGTTTTTATGTTGTGAATTGATTATCAGACAAAATATGAAGAAAAGGCAGTGGCAATTTTTGATTGATTTAATTTAGAATTATCAAAATTACGTACAAGTAAAATTACATCTACTATTTTAGATCATGTTAAGGTCGAAGCATATGGAGAATTAACACCTATCAATCAAGTAGCCAATATTGCTTCTAGTGAACCAAGGGTTTTGATTATTAAAGCTTATGATCCAAGTTTATATAAGGAAATTGGTAATGCAATTAATAATACTAGTCTTGGTTGTTGCGCTCAAGTAGATGCTGATAAGATTAGAGTAGTTTTTCCTGCATTAACTGAAGAAACTAGAAAAGAAATGATTAAAAAGGCTAAAGCTATTGGTGAAGATGCAAAAATTAGAATTAGAAGATTAAGACAAGAAATTCATGATAATTTTAGAAAAGATGAAGAGCTAACTGATGATGATAAAAAGTCTTATATAAATAGTTTAGATAAGCAGACTAAAATCTTTAATGAAAAAATTGAAAAGATATTAGAACAAAAAAATAAAGATATTCTAGTAATTTAGTTATGTCAAATGCTTTACAACATATTGCTTTTATAATGGATGGTAATGGACGTTGAGCTCAAAAACAAAATTTACCTAGAACTGAGGGCCATAAAAAAGGATTAGAACAAATCTCTTTAATTATTGATGGATGCATCAAACATCAAATTAAATATATTTCTTTTTTTTGTTTTAGTACTGAAAATTGAAATCGTCCAAAACAGGAAGTACAATACTTAATAAAATTAATTCATGAAGCATTATCTGAGAAAAATTTTAATTGATTTAAGGAAAGGCAAATAAAAGTACAACTAATTGGTTTTGAAAAGAAAATGCCAACTATTTCTTATAGAAATATTAAAGATTTTTGTGAGCAAACTAAAAATTTTAATAAAATTTGCGTTAACTTTTTTTTTAACTATGGTAGTCAACAAGAAATATTATATGCTTGTGAACAACTTATAAAAAGGAAATTAAAAATTAATAAAAGTAATTTTGAAAAATGTTTATTAACCCATAATCTTCCAGATGTTGATTTATTAATAAGAACAAGTGGCGAGGAGAGGATTAGTAATTTCCTTTTATGACAAATAGCATATGCTGAAATTATTTTTGAAAAAACACTTTGACCTGATTATTCAATAAAAAAACTAAATCAAAATATTATTCAATATAATAAAAGAAATAGGCGCTTTGGGAAAATAAGAAATGAATAATTACTTATCTATTAATATTATTAATGAAAAAACAAAGAAAAATTTAAAGTCCCGTTCAATTTTCTCAATTTTAATTGTTGCCTACATAGTAGTATTAATTATCTTTTTTTTAATAGCAAATGTTAATCCTCAATGGGTTAAAAATAATATTGTTAATCAAGTTTTTGCTTGATTAATTTTAGTTTCACTATTGCCAATTATTTTTTTAATTACAAATGAAATTAGAAATATTCATTTTAAAAAAAATATCTTTGCCCTCTTTTTCCTCTTTTTTTGTTTAATCATTGTTATTTATACACCAACATTAATTTATTTTCTACCAATGTATAAGGTTGCTTTCTTATCTCGTGAAGATCAAATTTTTTGATTTTTGATATCAGGGCTAATTTGCTTCTTCTTTTTATTGATAGTTAATATTTTTTATTTATGAATGCAAGGTTTATTTATATTTAAAATTATTTTTGTTCATTTAGTATCACTATGCCTTTCTGGTGGATTCATCCTGTCATTCTTCTTTTTTGGTTTTGTAAAGGGATGAGTAACATTGGCCATTTTATACATTATTACAGCTTGTACTGATACTTTTGCTTATTTATCAGGTATGTTATTTGGTAAGAAAAAGATTTCTCCATTTATTTCACCAAATAAAACTGTTGCTGGGTTTATAGGTGGTATTTTATGTTCTACTATCATATGTATTTGTATATTAATTGGTTTATCATTTGTACCTAATCAATATAATTTATTGGGCAATTTTTTTGGTATTAAATTTAAATATTCAATAAATTTTTTAAACGCTAATAATGAATATGCTAATTTTCCATTGTGGTGATTAATTGTAGTTGTCATTTTAATAGTCTTATCAATCTTATCAGTTATTGGCGACTTATCTTTTAGTTATATCAAAAGAATGTATGGGATAAAGGATTTTTCAAACTTAATACCCGGTCATGGAGGTATACTTGATCGGATTGATTCTTTATCATTTGTTTTTTGTTCATTTTTACTATTTATTATTATCATAAATTTATTCTCAACCACTAGTCCTTTAATATAAGATTAATGAATAGGAGAAAATTAATATGAAGATTTTGATTTTAGGAACAACTGGTAATATTGGTACACAAACATTAAAAGCTTTGAATAAGAATCATGAACTAGTAGGAATTAGCTTTTTTAATAATTTAAAATTAGCAAAAACTATTATTAAAAAATATCAACTTAAATATTATTATTCACCCGTTTTTTTAAAAGAGAGTACAACTAAAAGTTATGATGAATTAATTAAAAAAACAAAGCCTGACCTTGTTGTAAATGCTATTAGCGGGTTTAATGGTTTACAAGCTACGATTGCTTGTTTAAATGCTAAAAAAAAGATTGCATTAGCTAACAAAGAATCATTAGTAATGGCAGGAAAATTTATAAAAACAATAGCTAAAAAAAATGATGTAAAAATTTATCCTATTGATAGTGAACATGCTTCAATTTATGAGACAATAAAAAATTATCCAGATAACTCTATTAATCAAATTATCATAACATGTAGTGGTGGTAGTTTTTATCATACTCAAGATGAAGATTTAAAAAAAATTAAATATCAAGATGCGATTAAACATCCAAATTGAGATATGGGAAATAAGATTAGTATTGATTCATCAACATTAATAAATAAGTGCTTTGAGTTAGTTGAAGCATATTGACTTTTTAATTGTAAAAAAGTTAAAGCCTTATATCATCCTCAATCAATTGTCCATAGTATTATAGAGTTTAAAAATCATATGTATATGTCACTATGATCTAAACCAAATATGTTGTTAGCTATTCAATTAGCACTTAATGAATTTAAAAATATAGATAAAGCATTAATTGAACCAATTGATTTCAATAAATTAAATTTAGAATTTCAAGAAATAGATTGTAAAAAATGAAAACCGATTCAATGAGCTTATGAAATTATTAATGATCAAAATAATAACCTTGGAATTATTATTAATGTAGCTAATGAAATAGCAATTGAAAAATTTAAATATGGCGAAATTAAATTTAATGAAATTATTAGTTATATTCAAAATAATATAAAAAAATATTCAAAATTTAAAATTAAAAATATTAATCAAATACAGTCATTAATTGACTTGATTTTGCAAAATGAAAAGAATATTAATAAAAATTAATAATATTAGGAAATAAAAAGTAAAATAATTTGGGAGTTTTATTAATGACATTACGAGATACGAAAATTTTTGGTGATGATGAAATTGAAATTAATAAGGAATATTATCCATATTTTAGTTTTAAAAAAGCTAAGACTAAATCTAAAGGTACTTTTTTCTTTATTCATGGGTATGCTTTTGATAGTTCATATAATGACTGTTTTGCCAATCAAATTGATGAGTATGATTATTATGCTATTGAATTACCAGGACATGGAATTACACCAGTAAATGATAAAAAAGATTTGTGTCCAATTGAATTTGCAAAGATGACAAAAAAATTAATTGAAGAATTAGATCTACAAAATATTCATTTAATAGGACATTCCATGGGCGGCGGGATTGCAATGATGGTAAATAATATGATTAGTGAAAGAATAAAAAGTCTGATCCTTGTTTGTCCTATGAATAGTTTTGGTACTACTAATGTTTTTGATTTTTTATTTAATTTCAATCCTAAAAATGAAAAACAAATCAAAAAGTTTTATCAAATTGTTATGTATGATAAGAATTGAATTAATGATCCATGAGCAAAATTTATTATTGATCATTTAATTACAATAAATATCGAAAATGCAAAATGACTAAGAGTTTTAAAAATGAAAATGGCATCCTTAAAAAATATTATTGACCTTACTAAATCTGAATATAATTTAAAAAATAAGGAAATGTTATTGATATTAGGAAAACATGATAAGTGCATTAATCCACTAACTACTAAGGCAAATATAACTACACATGCCAAAAATGCAAAAGTTATACTTTTTGAAAAGTCTGGCCATATACCTATGTTTGAAGAATTAGGTAAATTTACAAATGAGATTTTAAAGTTTATTTCTAAATAGTATGGCTTATTAATCCACTAACTACTAAAATAAATATAATCTCATGTAGAAAAAATATAAAAGTTATACTTTAAAATGCCTGTCATATATTCATGTTTGAAGATTTTGGTAAATTCACAAATAAGATTTTAAAATTAATCTTAATAATTTATTTAAGATATAATTTTCATGGCATTTAGAAACAACAAAATTTTATTAATTTTTGAATTATTTTAGCTATTTCTACAATAATTACATTTTTATTAGTGTTATTACCAAAATTTTAATGGTAATTTTTGTAAATTCAAATGATTTATATTTAGATATGACCATAAGTCAACTAGTTTCTATTTTTTTAGTCACTAGTATTATGTTTATTGGTTTAATTACAAGTATTCAGGGAGTATTACATGACTTGAATATTTTTCGTGATACACAAGCTCAAGGTGTAGAGATCATGATATTATCAAAATCAATAAGTAGGTGTCAAATTTAATTGCTAGATTTTTATTCTTAATTATAACTTCTATATTTTTATCCTTAATAAATGTAATGTTTAAATCACCATCTTTCCGGACTGGCTAGTAAAATTAAGTTGGATAGACAGTTTTAAATAAATTGCCCACTTTCATTATATAAATTTTTTTCATATTCAGTAGGTGTAAATCATTTACCATCTATTTTGGTTAATCTT
>JAZOSV010000029.1:0-7080 GCA_045657345.1 Mycoplasma sp.
TTTAAAATACATAATGTCCTCTCAAAAGTAGTGTTTTTGAAGTGGACTAAAATCCCCTAAGGTCCTTTTGGGGGATTTTTTCGTCTACCCCACAGATACATTATATAGGGGTGTCCAAAAAGATGGGTATAAAAACATATCAAATATTTGGTAAAATTCTCTTCATAACTTTATGTTATAATATGTCTATGAAAAAACTAGATAACTTCAATAGTGAATCTAATGACAATGTTAGGATTATTAAAAAAATTCTATCTAATGATAAAAAAATAATAGACCAATTCTATAATATTGGTATATATCCTGGTAATCAAATTTATATTTGTGATTACTCATACAATAAAAAAATTGTGCATATTATTGTTGATAATATTCAATATGCTATTAGATTATCTGATGCGCAAAAAATCATTCTAGATAAATAAATATGATTAAAATTTTTAAAAATAATAAGGAAAAAATAACTAAAGATTTTATTTTAGTTGGGCCGCCTAATGTTGGGAAGTCTACTTTTTTCAACAAAATTACTTGAAAAGTATCACCTGTTGCTAATATGGATAGATATACTACTAGCAGTAATCAAGCTAGGATGCGTAAGGAAAAGGATGTTAGGATTATCGATCTACCAGGTTTAACTACTTTTGTGTCTACTGGTCATGATGAAGAGGTTTCAATTGATTATTTACTACATCAAAAATATTTAGGTGCTATTAATATTATTTCAGCATTGTCTATCCATCGTGATTTATTATTAACAATCAGGTTAGCAGAAGCAGGTATTTTGCAAAACATTGTAATAAATATGTCAGATGAATTAAATGAACAAAAAATAAATATTAAAAAAGTTGAATTATTATTTGGTGTTCCAGTTTCATTGATATCAGCTAAAAAAAACTATAACTTATCGTCAGCTATTGCACAAATAAAAAATAATATAAAAACAAAAATTTTTAAAATTGATTATGGATCTAAAATTGAAAGATTTTTAGGACAATGAGAAAATGATGTTATTAATGAAAAAGTTAGTAATCGATTCATTTTATTAGAAGCTCTAGCAAAAAAAGAATTTGCTATTAATGAAATAAAAAATGTTGGCTTATTAGATAAATTTAATGACTTACTAAAACAAGCTAAAATTAATGAAAAAGATATTAATTTAATTGAAAGAAAACGTTTGGATTTGATTGAAACAAAAATCCTTCATAACATCAAAGATTATAATTTAGAAGCCAAGATGTATTATTCTAAATTCAAAAAAATAGATTCCTTCTTTATGAATCCATGAATAGCTATTCCTGGGTTTTTAATTTTAATGGCTCTAATTTATTTTTTAACATTCTATCAGTATTTAGGAGGTTGAATTCAGGAGCAATTTGCCACAAAAGCATTAGAAGCACTACAGGGTTTGATTCATGATCAAATTAATAGTAATGGTTCATTATTAAACACATGATTAGCTGGATTTGTAACAGATGGTATTATTGGAGGCTTCTTTACAATAATAAGTTTTTTACCTTGGATTATTATTTTATTTATTTGTATTAATATTGTTGAACAAGTTGGTGTTTTATCCCGGTTATCAATTGTTTTTGATAATGTTCTAAAAAAAACTGGACTTAGTGGTAGGGCATTTATTAACTTATTCGTTGGCATAGGGTGTAATATTCCAAGCATGATTTTATCCCGTAATATAACTAATAAAAAAGAGCGAATTATTTCAACTATATGTTCAAGTTTAGTTTCTTGTAGTGCAAGAGTAGTGGTTTATGGATTTATAGCTAATGCAATTATTGGTCCAAATTTTTCTTGATTATTATCTTTTTTTATTACTTTCATCTCAATCGTATTTGCTTTAACTATTGCCTACTGCTTTTCTAATACTTTATTCCGAAAATCAAGTTCCTTATTTTTAATACAAATTCCACGCTGAAGAACTTTAGATGTATTTTTAATTATTAAAAGAACAGGAATTGAAATATGAGGTTTTTTAAAACGTACCTTATTAGTAGTTTCACTTCTAAATTTTTGTGTTTGATTTTTGATGTCTACTGGTCCAAATTCACAATTTATCTTAGATCTTAATGAACCATCTTATATTGAAAAATCTTTTTTAAATTATTTATCACTACCTTTTCAATATTTACTTTACCCAATTGGATTAGGATTTGATAATCGATGATCTGTTTCTTTAATAGCTGCTTTTCCTGCAAAAGAAGTAGCAGCAAGTTCAATTGAAACATTATTTGGTGGTGAACAAGGATTTGCATCCTCATTGTATAATAGTCATTTTCCTATTCCTGTTATTATCTCTTATTTAATTATGTTTTCATTTTATATTCCATGTTTAGCATCAGTAGTTGTTATGAAAAAGGAAATAGGATGAAAATATACTTTAATTAATATTTTTGGTATCCTATTGATATGTTATTGTCTGTCATGAATTGTTTTTAATTTTGCTGGTGCTATCAATATTATTTTTTTAAATAAACAATTTAAATCAATACCTATAGTTTTTATGTTTATTTTTCTAGCAATACTAATAATATTTTGTTTAACTCATTATTATCGAACAAGATTGCAAAATGTTGGTAAATATGAAAGTATTAGTAAATTTAATAAATATAAAATTACTTATATTCTTCTTGGTTCTATTTGTTTAGTTGCTCTTATTATATCTACAATTTTTTTACTAATTTAATTTTCATATAAAATAAAAAGTAAGCTTAATTTTTGTAAGCAAAAATATAAACTAATAACAAAAATAAATTTAGTACAATATTTTAGATATTTTTTAAAAGTAAACTATACCTTTATGAAAAATAATTATCTAAATAAAATTAAACATCGCTTTCAACATTTGCCATTAGCTTATACTGGTTTAGCTTTAGGTATTGGTGGAATTTTTAATTGTGTATCAATTTTATGTAGTATTTATAACTATAATGCACAATGAATTTCATACATTGGTATTAGTATAATGAGTGCTCTATTACTAATAGTATTGATTCGTTTTATTTTGCATCCTAAAATCTTGCGTTTTGAAATTAATGATCCAATGTCGATTTCATTACTACCTACTTTTTTTATGTCCTTATTTTTATTTGCTGGATTTTTAGCAGGATTTAATCACTATTATTTATCTACCATACAAATCATTAGTAGTTTAATAATGTGTCTAGCTTTGTTAGGGCAATTAGTTTTAATTGTCTTTTTTATAATGATAGTTATTAAAAAACATATTAAATCATCATCACCGGCATATGGTTCTTATTTTGTACCAACAGTGGGTCTAATTGTTGCATGTACAGTTGCTAATAAATTTACTTTATTACCAGCTTTATTTTTCCAAATTATTTGGTTTATTGGTTTTGCATCCTATGTATTTTCTTTTCCGATTGTTACTTATGTATTGTTATTTGGTAAAAATAAAGTTGATAAGGATAGATTTCCAACTGTTGCAGTTTGATTTGCACCAACAAATCTAATACCTGCTGGCTTTATCTTAACCTTCTTATTAAATAGTAATTATGTGCAAAATTACTATCCACAGACTTTTTTAAATATAATGTTTTTTCTAACTACTATTTGTGGGTTTTCATTTTGTTTAATTTTATATTTTTATGTTTTAAGAATTTTTAAAGAACATAAATTCTCCCCTATTTTTTGTAGCATTACATTCCCAACAGCAATTGCTGCCACTTCAATGGTATCTGCTGCTAGATATATCAATAAAATATTAATAGATAATAAGATAAATTCAAATGAAATAATTAGTGATTTATCTTGATTTTTTGGAGTAGTTGGAATTATTTTTAGCATTATTTCTTTTTTAATTATTTTTTATATTTTTGTTAGGATGGTAATTTTCACAATTAAAACTTTGTTATCATCAAAAAATGATTATATTTTTCATGAGACTTATTATCGATAATTTATATAAGTAATGAATTTAATTTCTAATATTATTAATTCAAATGCAAAGATTATAATTTAAAAGCAATACTAATTTCAACATATAAAAGTAAAAGCCAGGTTTGATCAGACCTGGCTTCTTACATAACAATAAATGCTTTTTTAGAATAATTTTTTTGCAACTAAAAAAATAAACTAAATCAAGTAATGTGGAGTTAAAATTGCATCCAATAGGAAATAAATTTGTAAAACAATAAATACTCTAAATAATATCTAATTACTATGTTAATGAAAATTTGATAATGATATATTAATCTCTCGCTTTATTTAAATTTAGACTTTTAAAATCTTTTAATATTCTTTTTTTAAGCAATGACCAAGAGCCTTCACCAAATATTTTTTTGATTTTTTGGTATCTATATATTTAATAAAGAGTTCAATTAATTTAAGACTATATTTTAAACTTCACTAATTTACAAAATGATACAGCATCAACAATCAAATAAATAAACTACTAGTCAACTAAATATTCATAGAACAATCTAACTTACAATTATAATAAGCTATCTTAATAATTGCACTTTTTATTATATTACTTTATTTTTACAATTAAAAGTTAGATAATTTAAACCTAAAATATAATATATATAATATATATATTGTTATGAATAAAATTTTTTCAAATCAAGAATTAAAATTAATAAAAAGTCTTTATCAATCAATAATAAAGTGTAAAAAAATAGTTATCCTAATTCATGAATTGCCAGATTTAGATGCTATTTGTTCAGCATTAGCACTACAGGATTATTTAATAGATAAAAAGATAGATGCTAGAATTTTAGGACTTGAAAGTACTAATAATAATTTAAGTAAAATTGCAGAAAAAATAAAAATTATTCCTTGTGATGAAACTTTTTTAAATGAGGCTAAGGCTATTGTCTTAGATACAGCTAATAAAGAAAGAATTTTAAGACAAATATTAATTAATAACAAACAATTATATTATCGAATTGATCATCATTTTAAAGTACAAACAATTTGTAAAAATGAATGAGTTAATCATAAATGATCTTCAACAAGTGAAATGATAGGTTGATTCCTAAATATTAATGATCCAAAAAAAGGTTTAAATCAAAGACGAGTAAATCTTTTATATCTTGGAATACTAACTGATACTGGTAAGTTTATGCACAGTTTAACTACATCAAGTGTTCACATTCTAGTTAGTAAATTCTATGATTATGGTTTTAATAAACAATTAATCCAAGATAAGCTATTTACTAGATCTTTAAAAGAAATTCAATTTGATAATAAATTAATAAAGAAAATAAAATTAAAAAATAACTTTGCGTATTTAATTTTAAGTATGAATGATTGTAAAAAATTAGATGAATTAAAACTAGAATATTCAAAAGCTTATCTAATGAGTAATATTAAAGAAATTGATGTTTGAATGTCTGCTTATTATTTAGACAATAAATGAAAAATATCTTTAAGAAGTAATAAATATAATGTTAGAAAAATAGCAAATGAATATCATGGCGGTGGACATGACTGTGCTGCTGGAATGAAATTAAATAATAAAAAGGAATTAAAACAATTTATTAAAAGAATGACTACATTAAATTGAGAGAATTATAAATTAACATCTAGGGATAATAAGTATTAATGACCCCATTATTAACTAAAGTAATCATAAATATCTGCATTTTATTATTAATTGCCATTGGATCAACATTTTTATTAATCAAAATAAAATTTGAACACAAAGGTTATCGTTTCTTATTTATAGTCTATATGTTTTTTTGAATAGCACCTATGCTTTTAAGATCTTATGCCGGTACTATGCAAGGAATAATTGATAAAAATTATACATGAATTGTACTTGCCTCCTATGGTTTTGTCGGAATTTTTATAAGAGTTTTTGCTGATTGATTAAATTTTACTTTCAAAAGCAGAAAAGCATTTTTATATTTTGCTTGTGTAATTCAAATCGCTTTTTTTATTCCCTTAATTTGTGTACCAAATACAATTACTAGCATTATTCAATCAATTGGTGTTGGAATTGGAGCATCTTGCATTGGTAGTTTCCAACTACTTTTTAAAGAACAATACAATAAGGAAAAGTCTTATTTATCAGTTTCTCTGTTATCAATTCCTCCATTAATTGCTGATTTTTTAACAGCTCCTATTCAATCAATTTTTATGAGTATTTCAAAAACTAATACACTAAATGATCAACATATTCTAAAATACATGTGGTTAGTAGGAATAGTTTTTACATCAATTGCTTTCATTATGCTTTTCTTTTTGAAAGAAGATAGAAACCGTTTTGATACCTTAAAGAGTAAGCAAATATTCAATAAAAAAACAGATACTTTTCCATTAATTGTTATTTTGATCATTGGTTTATTAATTACATTTATAAAATTTTCAATTTCCGGTTCAGTTGCAACATTAAATATTCAAAGCATTGGTAGACTTGAAAATTTTGACATCACTGGTTATGAAGGATATTTATCAACAATCTTTAGTAGCTTTCAATTAATTGGAGGAATTTTAATGGGATTAGTGTTAATTAAAAAAATGAAACCAATTTATATTTTTAGTATTGGTTCATTTGTTTGAATAATTCACTTAATTTGTGCAACCTTTATGAAAAATCCTTATGGTTACTTTGCTATCCATTCATTGGCTGGATTTGGTTATGGAATACTATATAACTTAATTCTAGGTCAAATCTTAACAAAGAGATTTAATAATAATGTACTAACTCCAATGGGCATTTACCAATCAGTGTTAGCAATTGGAATTAGTTTAAGTGGTATCTTTACTCAAGTGATTAAAAATAATTTGATAAAAGATTATTGATTAGCTAATACGATTGTTTGTCTTTCGTTAATAGGAGCAGTTTTATTATTACTATCAAGTTATATATTTAATTATTTCTTTTCAATAAAGATAAAACAAAAATTAAATGGAAATAAAATAGTAATAAAATAAAAAGAACTAGCATCTAATCTAGTTCTTTTCTAAAATGAAATATAAAGTGCAACACTAATATTAATATATCATATTAAAATTGTTGATGCATTAAAGTACTCTTGGTTTGTTGGCTAAGAGTATTTTTATTTTTTAGTTATTAAATGATCAAAATTTTATTTTTGT
>JAZOSV010000030.1:0-3482 GCA_045657345.1 Mycoplasma sp.
AGTTTTAATTAAGGAAAATGCTATATTTAAATTAAAAGGTAATTTTAAAGTAGCTATTAGTTATATTAAGAAGTAGATATATATTACTTGTATCATATAGTTTATAACTTATTTAGCATAAAATTGATATTAATATATAAAAAGTGTAATTTTTTTACATTTTTTCCATTTTAATATATAATATAATTAAAAGAAAAAAGGAATAAAAAATGATTAAGGCATATTCAGTTGAAAATTTTAAATCAATAAAATTAAAGGAAACAATATCGTTTGAAGCCTCAACATATAAGAATAGAGATATAAAGCTAATTAATAATAATTTATTACCAACTATCGTACTATATGGACCTAATGGTGGTGGTAAGTCTAATTTAATAGAATCATTCTATTTTTTAATTACCTATTTTAAAAATAACAATAACGTTCAAACAATTAATCAAATATTTAATAAACTTAAAGTATTAAAACACATTAATAGACAAGATGATCCAATCACATGGGATATCGAAATCATATCTACAAATAAAAATGAATACAGATATCATTTTAGTTTAAATGAAAAAGATGGTTCAATAAATGAATATTTATATTGTAAAGAATATGATGCAAACAAGAACACAAGAGAAAAATTAGTGTTTAAAAGAGATGCTAATACCGTATATGGTGGTAGTTCATTACCGAAAGAAACAAAATTAAGTGGATTTGTTGCTATGAATTCTTTTTTATTTTCAGCCATTGCATTTCATGAAAATGAATTAATTATTGATTTTTATAAGAATTTAATTAATATTCAAGTAATTAATAATGCGTTTAATCATCCAATATTATCCCCTCTAAAATTCCATGAGTATAATTTTGATAAACATCTTTTAATAAAAGAAGAGAAAAGATTCTTATCTATTTTTAAAGACCTTGATATTAATATTGTTGGTATTTTTATGCAAAAAAATATGCTAGGACAAGAAATATTAGGATTTAAAAAAATAATTAATAATAAAGAGGTTGAACTACCTTTTGAATCAGAATCTGAAGGAACTAAAAAAATTATCCAATTATTGACTATATTCATTAAAGGTATGCATAATAATGAATTGTTTGTAATAGATGAATTAGATTCTAGATTACACACCAAGCTATTAGGTTATGTTATTGATATGTTTAATTATCAAGAAAAAACTTGTTCCCAATTATTATTTACTTCTCATGATATGGGTACATTAAGTACTGATTATTTTAGAGAGGATGAAATATATTTTGCAGCATTAAATGAAAGTAATTTCACTGATATTATATGTTTAAGTGAATTTGGATCTGAAATTAGAACAAAATCATCTATATCAAACAAATATTTAAATGGTGACTTAGGTTATGATCCATATATAAAAAGGGCTAAAGAAAAATATGGAAAATAAGCCACTAATATTTAAATATAATTTTTTAGGAGAAGGAGAGACAGAAAAGTTATTATTTACAAAACTTAAAACCGATATTTTTAGATCTAAAAAGTTAATGCAATGTAAAATACATAAATCAAAGACATCTAATGGTACAATTCCTATATATAAAATGAAGGACTATAATTGTTGTTTAAGCATTTACATGTTGGATAAGGCAGATGTTAATGATCCAAAATTATATGAATCAAAGAGTAGTCATAAAAATTTAATTATTATATCTAAATCCTTTTATAGAAATAGTTTTCTATGCCTTATTTAACGTTTGTGAAGCTGAGATGGATAAACAAACATGTTTTAATAAATTATTAAAGGAACTAAATAAATACAATATCGACTATGATAAAAAAGAGAAAGTTAAATTTGTTGATAAATTTATCAACTTATTAAATAATGAAGATAATCTAAATAAATGAATTAAAAACTTAGAAAAACTAAATCAATATGGTCACTCTAATTTTATTGAATTAGTTAATTACTTAAAAAGAAATGGAGAAACAAAATAATGGCAAAACAAAAATATAATGATTTAATTGAAGAAGTGTGAGAAAAGGCTAATTACTGTTATTGTGATTCAAGTGATTGTCACCCAAATAGTCATCGATTATGTGGGATTTGCGGAAGAACAATTTTATATGGTGCTCATGAAAGTGTAGAATCTCAAAGGAATAGTTGATATGCTTGAAATATTGATCATATCATACCTATATCTAAGGGCGGAACAAATCATATAAGTAATTTACAAGCTGTACATATAAGATGTAATAGATATAAAGGGAATAGATAAGTAAAATATAATATCTTCTAATGATGAAATAGTTTTATTAAGACAATTAAATATTGATAAATTAGTAATGTATTAAGATTTGGGGGGGGAACTCCAAAATAAAAAAGTAAAATTTTATTAAGGAGTTTTTTATTATGGCAAATAAAGATTTTGATGCTAATAAATATTTAGAATTAGCAAAATTATTAAAATTAGATTCAATGGATGATATTAATGATTTATTTAAAAATTTATCAAAGGTAATCATTGAAAATTCATTAAATGTAGAAATAGATGAACATCTTGGTTATGATAGGTGAGATCAAACATCAAGGTTAAAATCTAATAATTATCGTAAAGGTTATTCAAATAAAAAAGTTAAATCATCATTTGGCGAATTTGATATTAAAATACCACATGATGAAGAAGCATTATTTGAACCTAAACTTATTAAAAAGTATCAAACTGATATTTCACATTTTGATGATAAAGTTATTTCTCTTTATTCAAAAGAATTAAGTACAAGGGAAATTGAAAATTACATTAAAGAACTATATAATGTTGAACTCAGTAAAGACACTATTACTAGAATCACAGATAAAATATTACCTGAGATTAATGAATGATTAGAGCGTCCAATAGAGGAAGTTTATCTTGTTATTTATGTTGATGGTATAAGATTTAAAGTAAAAGAAGATAATTGATTTGTTGAAAAATCTGTTTATATTCTATTTGGTATTAATACCAATGGTATTAAGAATGTTTTACATTTTAGTATTGCAGAAAGTGAATCAGCAAAGCAATGATTAACAATATTTAACCAATTGAAAGAAAAAGGTTTAAAAGATGTTTTGATTTTTTGTTGTGATAATCTAAGTGGAATTAGTGAAGCTATTAAATCAGCTTTTCCTAATGCTATGGTTCAGAAATGTATTATTCATCAAATTAGAAATTCAAACAAATTTGTTAGATATGATGATCTTAAAGAATTTACTAAAGATATGAAAAAAATATATCAATCTTCATCACTATAATTAGCTTTAAAAGCACTTGAAGAATTTAGTGAAAAATGAAATAATAAATATAATTATGCTATTAAATCTTGAAATCAGAATATTGAAGAATTAACAACATTTTTCAATTTTCCAAAAGAACTAAGGAAATTAATTTACACTACTAATTCAATTGAGAATTTAAATCGTAATATTAGAAAATTAACTAAAACCAAAAATGGTTTTTGTACTATTAATTCGCTTAAAAAA